>NZ_JBEXLL010000029.1:27344-70342 GCF_040609955.1 Nocardia sp. NPDC004568 | reverse complement strand
CCCGCCGGTATCCGGCGGGGCCCGCGGCGCGTCAGCCGAGGGCTTCGGCCAGCTCGCGGAACGATTCCCGCAGCAGCTCCCGATAGCGGTCGGGGTCCGGCATCATCGCCTTGTCGACGCTGAAGGTGAGTACTATCTCCTCGCCCTGTGCCGAGATCAGGTGCCGCAGTCCGTCACCGTCCATCGGCGGGAGGACACCGAACACCCGCAGCACCGGCGCGCCGCGGAAGGACAGCCCGGCGCCCAGCGGCGGAACATTGCTGATCGTGGTGTTGTGCAGCGGAACCGAGGACAGATCGGTGAACGAGCGATGTGCTCGCGCCCAGCCCGCCGCCCGCAACAACCAGGCCGGGGCGGTCTCGACCCGCGCGGCATGCCGGAGCACCGCCGGATCGCTGTGCCGGCGACGCTCCCGGCGTACCGACTCCCGGATCGCCGCCAAACGGGCCCGCGGATCGCGGTGATCGGTGTGCAGATCGACCGTCATCTGGCACAGCTGGTTCGCCGAATCCCATTGCGCGACACGGCGCATCGACATCGGGACCATCGCCGCCAATGCCGCCGGTGGCGTCTCGTCCTTCTCGTCGAGGTAGGCGGCGAGTGCACCCGACACCACGGTCAGCACGACATCGTTGACCGTGACGCGTTCGGCGCACCGGTCGCGCAATGCCGTCACTTCGGACAACGGCAGGAACACCTGCTCGACCAGTACGGTCGGGCCGATGGTGCGGTTGAAGCGGGTCGCGGGGCGTAGTGGCGCCGGTTCGTGCAGCAGTCCGGCCTCGATCCGGGCTCGCGCCGCGGCGTTCGCCGCCCGGGTACGCGACAGTCCTCTCGCGAAACGGCCCATACGGTAGGGAAACAGCGCGGCGGCACGTAACCCCGCCGCCGATCTCGACCACCGGTTCGCCGTCGGTGCGGCCGGTGCCTCCCGGCCGCCGAAGAGCTCCAGTTCGAGTTCTCGGGTCGCCACACCGTCGCAGGCGCTGTGGTGGAATTTCAGCGCGACGACCGTGACTTCCCCCGGAATCTCCGGAACGGCGCGGACTCGGTCGAACACCTGGATCTGCCATGGCGGTCGCGTGAGATCCATTGGTGCCATGGCTATTCCCGCGAGCCGGGCTCGCACGGTGTCCCAGTCGGCTCCCGGAAGGCCGGCTACCACGTGCTCGGCGATATCGAGTGCCGGATCGGGCACCCAGTACGGCAGGTCCAGATCCAGTGGTACACGCTGCAATCGCCGCTGGAACAGGGGCGCGAAACCCAGCCGCGCTCGCGCCCAATCCCGCAACGCGGCGGAATCCACCGGCTCGGTCCCGGTGGAGTCGAAAATATAAACCGCGACGATATTGGAAGGGTGCCGATCGGTTTCGTCGTAGACGAACACCGCGTCGCGGGCCGCCAATTGCTCTTTCGCCACAATGCCTTTGGCTCTTTTCGTGGCGAGAACTCCACTGTTCCCGTACATCACCATGTTTCCTGCCGAGCGGTATCGATATGAGGAATTGCCTGGTCGTGCCAGGCGGCTGAGTCGATCCTAGCGTTCCGGCGCGCGGCGTCCGGAGTGAATCGAACTGTCAGGAACATCGAAATTTCAGAACTCGGTGAATTAGCGGGGATGTGCGGAGGAGTGCCGCCCGGAATTCTTCTCTGTCTCGGACGGCGTATCGGGATAGTACATCCCGGTCGGTTTCCCGAATGGGTTCCTTGTTTCCGATCCCGGGGCATTGTCTCGTTCGCCCGGGGGTGTGCGGCCGGCCCGTGCCGCTCGCCGGGGCCGCCGCTCGGCGGTGGGCCGAGAACCTCGCGTAATAGCGGGGAAGAATCAACTGGACCGGATCGCCGGATATTTGCTCCAGGAGGCGTTGGATCGTGGAACCACGTGCGCCGCCACCGTGTTCCGGCCGGCGGGGCGGAACATGACCCGCCCGGCGGGTGGGCGGTGCCCGACTCGGACAATCGAGCCGGGCAGTGCTGCTACGGCGTTCTCGACGAGTGGTCCTCCCGGCCCGAGCGGCACGGCGGGCGGGACGCCGACGGCCCGGACCGAACAAGGTACGGGCCCTCGGCGTTCGCGGCCGGCTCATTTCGGCGCGGTGAGATCGTAGAGCGTGACTCCGTCCACTTCCTTCGCGGTGAAGTTGTCCGCGACCCACTGGGATATCGCGGAGGTCGTGCCCTGCCGGCCGCCCGGCCCGAATCCGCCGCCGCCGATGAAGTAGTGGATCTGTCCGGCGGCCACGTACTGCTGGAACTGCTCCAGCGTGGGCGAGGGATCGCTGCCGTTGAACCCAGCGATCGGCATGACGGGCAGTTCGGCGGCCAGCTGATATCCGGCGGCGCCGTTGGAGGAAATGGTGGCCGCGACCCAGGTGTAGGCGTCGCCGTTCTCCTTCAGCAGTGCCACGACCGCGTCACCGGGACTGCTCGCGTTCAGGAATCCGCCACCGGGCCCGCCCCGGCGGTTGCCGTCGCGTCCACCGTCGGTGCCGGTGGCCCGGGCACCGGGCGCGGTCCCGCCGTCCGTCGTCCCGGGCATACCGTCGGGACCACCGTTCGTTCCCGGCCTCCCGCCGGGCCCGCCGTTCATTCCGGGCATACCACCGGGACCACCGTTCATACCCGGCAGTCCGCCGTCGTCCATGCCGACCGGAAAGCCCGGCATCTCGCCACCCATACCGGGCGGACGCATCCCGCCGAACATCCCCGTGTTCGGTCCGGCGGTCGGAATCGCGCCGGCGTGACCGGTGTTCAGAGTATCGACGGTGTAGGCGACCGGCCCGGCCAGACCCACCGCCGCGGCGAGTACCGCGGCCGCCGCGGCCGCCCGACCGCGCAGCGGAACGATGAGCGTGACCGCCGCGACGATGCCACCGGCCAGCACCGCCCACCGCAGCCACGGCAGGAATTCCGCACTGCGCGAGAGCAGCATCCAGGCCGTGGCGGTGGTCAGCCCCACGGCCGCCGCGGCCGCCGCGCGCACCCACCACCGGGACCGTTCGCGCCAGAACAGCACCGCGCCGATGCCCACCAGCGCGGCCACCGCCGGAGCCAGCGCCACCGTGTAGTACTGGTGGAAGATGCCGGCCATGAAGCTGAACACCAGGCCGGTGCCCAGCAGCCAGCCACCCCACAGCAGCACCTGTGCGCGCGGACCGTCGGCGCGGGGGGCGCGCCCGCGCAGCAGCAGTCCGGCGGCCGACACGACCAGCGCCGCGGGGATCAGCCAGGCGATCTGTCCGCCCTGCATCTGGTCGAACATGCGGGTTATCCCGGTCCGGCCCCACATACCGTTGCCGCCGGGCGGTAGTTCACCGCCCGGGCCGACACTGCCGGTCTCGTTACCGTTCAATCGGCCCAGCCCGTTGTAGCCGAGAGTCAGTTCGATGATCGAATTGTGCTGCGAACCACCGATATAGGGCCGAGAATCGGCAGGCCACAGCTCCACGGCCAGTATCCACCAACCGGCCGCCACCACCATGGCGGCACCGGCGGCGAACAGCTGCGCGATACGTGTGCCTAGCCTCGGCGGTCCGGCGAACAAGTACACCAGCGCCAGGACAGGCACCACCAGCATGACCTGCAATTGTTTGGCCAGGAAGCCGAACCCGATGAAGGTGCCGGTGAGCAGCAGCCAGCGCCAGCGCCCGTCGTCGAGCGCGCGCGTCATCGCCCACACCGCGGCGACCATCAGCAACACCAGCAGCGCGTCCGGATTGTTGAACCGGAACATCAGCGCGAACACCGGGGTCACCGCCAGCGCCGGCCCGGCGATCAAACCGGCCGACGGGCCGAACGAGCGTCGCACGATCGTCCGGACCAGCGCTACGGTCGCCACGCCCAGCAGGACCTGCGGGACCAGAATGCTCCAGCTGCTCAGGCCGAACAGGCGCACCGACAGCTCCATGAGCCACAGCGACGCGGGCGCTTTGTCCACGGTGATGGAGTTCGCGGCATCGGAGGAACCGAAGAAGAACGCCTTCCACGACACCGAACCGGCCTGGATGGCCGCCGAGTAGAAGGAATTGGCCCAGCCGTTGGCGCTCAGGTTGTAGAGGTAGGAGAGGCCGGTGGCGAGTAGCAGTACCGCCAGCGCGGGGTACTCCCAGCGGTTCGCGCCCATCGGTCCGGGAGCGGACGCGGCGGCCGCGGGCGCCCCGGTTCCGGCGGAAGTCGCGGTCACCGTCATCGAGCGACCTCCCCCGCGACCGGTGCCGGGCGGCCGCTGTCCCGGAACACCCAGCGCAGCCCGACGAACCGCATGAGGGTGGCGATCAGGTTCGCGACGACCAGGACGCACAGCTCCAGCTGCACCGGGGCACCGGGCGCCCAGTGGTGCAGGGCGAACAGGGAGCCGCTGGTCACCAGCAACCCGAACCCGAAGATCAACAGGCCCTGGAACTGGTGCGACACCATCCCGTTCTGTCCGCGCACCCCGAAAGTGAACGTCCGGTTGGCGGCGGTATTGCCGATCGCGGTGATCAACAGGGCCGCGAAATTGGCGGTCTGCGCACCGGCCATCGGCTGCCACAGCAGGTAGAGCAGCATGTAGGCGAGCGTGGAACCGACCCCGACCAGCGCGAACCGCACCAGCTGGCCCACCATACCGAGCGGCACCCCGGGTACCAGCGGCTCCCGGCCCACCGCCGCGCGGAGTTCGGCCAGCGGCAGCGATCCGGTGGCCAGTGCCCGGCCCATCCGCCAGATACCGCGCAGATCCTTGTACGCGGTATCGACGATGTCGACGCGACTGTCGGGGTCGTCGATCCAGTCCACCGGCACCTCGTGGATCCGCAGCCCGGCGCGTTCGGCGATGACCAGCAGTTCGGTGTCGAAGAACCATTCCCCGTCCTCGACCAGCGGCAGCAGCTTGCGCGCCACCTCGGTGCGCATGGCCTTGAACCCGCACTGGGCGTCGGAGAAGCGGGCCCGCAGCGAGGCTTTCAGCAGCAGGTTGTAGCAGCGGGAGATGAATTCGCGCTTCGGTCCGCGCACCACCCGGGAGCCGGAGCCCAGCCGGGTGCCGATCGCCACATCCGAATGTCCGGAGACCAGCGGCGCGACCAGCGGCAGCAGCGCGTTCAGATCGGTGGAGAGATCGACATCCATATACGCGACGACCTGCGCGTCCGAGTCCTGCCACACCGTCCGCAGCGCCCGCCCGCGGCCCTTGGCGTCCAGGTGGACCACCCGGACGCCGGCCAGCTCATCGGCGAGCAATTCGGCCACCGCCAGCGTGGAATCGGTGCTGGCATTGTCGGCGACGGTGATCCGCGCCGGGAACGGGAACCCGCTGTCGAGACAGTCCCGGAGCCGGCGCACACATACGCCGAGGTCGGTTTCTTCGTTGTACACGGGAACCACCACATCCAGCACCGGCGGCGCCGCGGTGTCTTCCCTGAGGTCCGCCGCTGCGGCGAGGGTCACGGTCTCGGTCATGTGGACCAGAGTCGGTGGGCGGGCTGGGGCCAGGCTCCAGCCGACCTGCGAGGTTGCTGTGTATATCGCCCCGCTTTCGGCGGGGCGGGTCGGGGCCCTCGTGACCCCGATTCTTCCCTCCTCCGCTCAGTCCGGAATCGGGGCGGGCCCCGACCACGAATGCCGACCGTGCGGAGCGGAAGTGAGGTATACGCGGATGGGGCGGGAAGGCGGCGCGCCGGGCCGACCCGTCCGGTGTCACTGTGCGAACGTCGTTGTTCGGGTCTCCACTCCGTTGTGGGGATGTTCGTGACACCCCGAGTATGGACCCGCCCACCGACAGGTTCGCCGTGGCGGCCGGGTCAGCCGAGCCGCCACAGCGGGGACACCGGTCCGTGGCCTTTGCCGAGGTCGTAGGCGGCTGCCAAGCTGCGCCGGGTCCATTCCTTGGCGAATTCGAAGGCGTCGGGGACCGAATAGCCGTGGGCGAGCGCGCAGGCCAGGGCCGCGGCCAGGGTGTCGCCGCCGCCGTGGTCGTTGCCGGTCTCGATCCGCGGGGCGGAGAACTCCAGGAACCGCTCTCCGTCGAACAGCAGATCGGTGCTCTGCGCCGAGGTGCGCAGGTGGCCGCCCTTCACCACGACCCAGCGGGGTCCGAGCGCGTGCAGCGCCTCGGCCGCGGCGCGCGCGGTCGCCGCGTCGGTGACCTCCACCCCGGTCAGCAACCGCACCTCGTCCAGGTTGGGGGTGACGATGGTCGCCAGCGGGAACAGCGTGTGCCGCACGGCGTCGAGTGCTTCGGTGTGCAGCAGCGGGTCGCCGTGCATGGAGGCCGCGACGGGGTCGACCACCAGCGGTATCTCGGCTTCGTGCCCGATGCCGACCTCCCGGCAGACCCCGGCCACCGCTTCGATGATGTCGCTGGAGGCGAGCATGCCGGTCTTCACGGCGCCGATACCGATATCCCCGGCCACCGAGCGCACCTGGTCCGCGACCACCTGCGGGGGAATTTCGTGGAACCCACTCACGCCCACCGTGTTCTGCACGGTCACCGCGGCCACCGCCACCAGGGCGTGCACCCCGCACAGGGCCATGGTCCGGGTATCGGCCTGGATTCCGGCCCCGCCGCCCGAATCGGTACCGGCGATGGTGAGCACCCGGACCGGGGTCTGTCCCGGGGGTGTCAACGGCAACAATCTCACCCGGTCACCCTACGTGGGCGGGGTTCGGGCCCGGGTGGGTGTCTCGAGTCGGTGGGTATCGGGCCCAGGCTGTGAGCGGTTCGGTGTCCAGGGTCGGGCCGACGGGTTCGGGCGGTTCTGCTCCCGGCGATCCCGCTGTTCGGTGTCGCTGTCGCGGGACACTCCACCACCATGCGGACAGGCTCCGGGGCGGTCCGTCCCCCTGCCCGACGAATGCGCCGGTATCAGCGGATGGTGTGGTCGATGAGTCGCCGGGCCGCCCGGTCGGTGCGTTCGACATCGCCGGTGATGAGCCGGTCCTGCAGGATGCCGCGCAGCCCGGAGACCAGCACGGTGGCCACCACTTCGGGTTCGTCGTCCGGGTCGAGCGCGCGCAGGCCCGCGGTGAGGGAGGTGACGAACGCCGCCGTGGCCTTGCCGGCGTAGCCCGCGTACGGGCCGTGCGGCGCACAGGCCGCGCCGAGGACCTGGAGCATCACCCGCACACTGACCGATTCCGGGCCGGTGGTGTTCGAACGCCAGAAATCCCAGAGCCGCTCCCGCAGCGCGGCGGCGTCGTGCACTTCGGCGAAGACGGCCGTGAGATCCGGGCGATGGGTTGCCAATGCCTGGACCAGCAGTTCTTCCTTGGTGCCGAAGTAATAGATCAGCATCCGCGAACTGGTACCCAACGCGGCGGCCAGCGGACGCAGTGAGAGGTCTGCGAGTCCGCGTTCGGCGATGTAGCGCACGACAGCGTCGAGGATGGCGGCGCGTTTGGCGTGGTCTAGTGGACGGGCCATGGGTTGACTGTAGCGAACGCTACAGGTATCCATGAGCTCGTGAATGTACCGATCGCTTCAGAAACTCCGGCGGCGGCCCAGGTGGTCGTCACCGGGTACGCGGGCGCCACCTCGATCGCCGGCGATATGGACGAGACCTGGTCGGGCCTGCTGAACGGCCGATCCGGTATCACCACCCTCGATGACGAATTCGTGGCCGAATACGATCTGCCGGTACGTATCGGCGGGACATTGACCGCCCACCCGGGGCCGCAGCTCACCCGGGTCGAACAGCGCAGGCACTCCTACGTCGAACAGCTCGCCCTCGTCCTCGGACGGCAGGTCTGGCACGCGGCGGGGCGTCCGGAGGTGGAAGGCGAGCGGCTCGCCGTGAGCATCGGCACCGGGCTGGGCGGCGGCGACGCGCTCATCGACGCGGTCGACGCGATGCGCGCCGGCGGCTACCGCAAGGTTTCGCCCATGGCGGTACCCATGGTCATGCCCAATGGCCCGGCGGCGACCGTCGGCCTGGAAATCGGTGCGAAGGCGGGAGTTTTCGCGCCGGTCTCGGCGTGCTCGTCCGGTACCGAGGCCATCGCGCACGCCTGGCGGCTGATCGCCACCGGTGAGGCGGATGTGGTGGTGGCCGGTGGGGTGGAGGGGCATATCCATGCCGTGCCGATCGCGGGTTTCGCCATGATGCGGGCGATGAGCACCCGCAACGACGACCCGGCCGGCGCCTCGCGGCCGTTCGACCGGGACCGCGACGGTTTCGTCTTCGGCGAAGCCGGTGCGCTGATGGTGCTGGAATCGGAGCGCCATGCCCGCGCCCGGGGCGCCCGCGTCCACGCCCGGGTGCTCGGCGCCGGAATCACCTCCGACGCCTATCACATCGTCGCCTCCGATCCGGCGGGCGAGGGCGCGGCCCGCGCCATGCGCAAGGCGATCGCCGTCGCGGGCCTGGCGCCCTCCGATATCCGGCACGTCAACGCGCACGCCACCTCGACATCCATCGGTGACGCCTCGGAGGCGGCCGCGATCGAGGCGGTGACGCCCGAGGCCTCGGTCTACGCGCCCAAATCGGCGCTCGGGCACTCCATCGGCGCGGTCGGCGCCCTGGAAACCGTCCTCACCGCCCTCACCCTGCGGGAACAGGTCGTACCGCCCACCCTCAACCTCGAGAACCCGGATGTCGACCTCGATATCGTGCACGGCCGCGCCCGGCCGCAGCGGATCGAGTACGCACTGACGAATTCGTTCGGATTCGGCGGCCACAATGTGACGCTGGCGCTGGGCCGCGCCTGACGCGACGCCCGACGCGCGGACATGTGCCGCCACGAGCCGGCGCCGCGGCGCCCGGGGCCGGACGGGCGCCGCGTCCGGCCCCGGACGCCTCACCCCGCAAGGCCGGACCGGCGCAGCCGACGGCCGCCTCGGCTCCCGGCCGCCACCGGGTGCGGGACCGGCCGTCCCGCGATCAGCCCGGCACCTTGTCCAGGAAGCCCAGCACCGTGTCGATCCGGCCCTGCTCGTCGGTGACCAGAACGTCGAAACCGATGATCAGCGGTTCGGCGTCCGCGGGTCCCAGACCCCACTGGAACCGGACCTGACGGTGGTGGGCATCCGGCTCCCCGACCGGTGTGAAGACGAACCCGGGGAATTGTTCGTGCACCGCGCCGATGGTCGCGCCGATCGCGTCGAGACCGGCCGCCTCGGCCAGCGGATCGACATAGGACGCTTCCGGGGCCCAGTACGTGTTCAGCAGTTCTTTCCGGGCGGCCGCGTCGGTGGCGTTCCAGGTCTGCAGGTAGGCGGTGACGATGTCTTTCATCGGTGAACCTTTCCGGGGTTGTGTGAACCAGGTGCCATAAGCATCGGCGGGATCGGCCGCCCGGGCGATTACCTCGGAGGTAATGGGATCGGTTACCGGCGTGGCTACGATTGCGGGTGTGGTGATCTCGGATACCGAACCCTCGGTCGGCGGCCTGCTGCGGTCCTGGCGAGAGCGACGCCGGCTGAGTCAGTTGCAGCTCGCGTCCGTGGCCGAGGTGTCCACTCGACATCTCAGCTTCGTGGAAACCGGGCGCTCCCGGCCCACTCGCGAAATGGTCGAACGCCTGGCCGGGCATCTGGACGTCCCGCTGCGCGAACGCAACGATCTGCTGCTCGCGGCCGGTTACGCGCCGAGCTACGGCCAGCGCGAGGTGGACGCACCGGAACTACGTTCGGTGATGGACGCCTTCCGGATCCTGCTGGACGCGCATCTGCCGCATCCGGCCCTGGTGCTGGACCGGTGCTGGGATGTGGTCGACCGCAATTCCGCCACCGACGCGCTGCTCGACGGTTGTGCCCCCGAACTACTGGAACCACCCGTCAACGCCATTCGTATCTCACTGCACCCCGGCGGTCTGGCGCCCCGGATCCGCAACCTCGGTCAGTGGCGCGACCACCTGCTCGGCCAGGTGCGCGGCCGGTTGGACTCCACCGGCGACGGCCGGTTGAAAGCGCTGCTCGACGAGGTATCCGCCTATCCGTGCCACGGCGGTGGCACCCGGGCGCGCACCGATGTGGTGGTGCCGTTGCAACTGCGGGTGGGCGAGGCCGAACTCTCCTTCTTCAGTATCACCGCCTCGGCTCTCTCGGCCACCGATGTCACCATCGACGAACTCCATATCGAAGCCTTCTACCCCGCCGACGAGGCGACGGCCCGGCTGTTGCGCACCAGCTGAGCCCCGCCCGGAACCGTAGACGCTCGCTTATGCGGACGAGCGTTCGAGCCATGGTTCGTCTCGCCTCCGATTGCTGTACTGGAACAAGCCGAAAGGCAACAGGTTTCGAGTCAAGGAGCAATCATGCGAATCGCGGTTTTCGGAGCGACCGGTACGGTCGGGCAGCACATCGTCGAGCAGGCGCTGGCACGCGGGTACGAGGTCACCGCACTCACCCGCGACGCCGGCCGGATCACCCGCACCCACGAGAACCTGCACATCGTGGAAGGCGATGTGCTCGACCCGGGTGCGGTCGAGCGGACCGTCTACGGCCAGGACGCGGTACTGGTGGCGCTGGGCAACGGCCGCAAGGGCGTGGTGCGGGCGGAGGGAACCCGCGCAGTCATCGAGGCGATGAACCGCACCGGTGTGAAACGGCTGATCTGCCAGTCCACACTGGGAGCCGGTGACAGTCGCGCCAATCTGAACTTCCTCTGGAAATACATCATGTTCGGCCTGCTGCTGCGCCCCGCCTACGCCGACCACCAGCAGCAGGAGTCCTATGTCCGGGCCAGTGGACTGGAGTGGACCATCGTGCGGCCCAGCGCTTTCACCGACGGTCCGCGCACCGGCACCTACCGGCGTGGGTTCGGCGCCGACGAAACCGGGCTGAGCCTGACGATCGCCCGCGCCGATATCGCGGAGTTCCTGCTCGACCAGATCACCGACCGCACCTACGTTCACCGGGCGCCCGGGATCTCCCACTGAACGATTCCAGGAGCGACGCCGGCGCCCGCGAGCTCGGTGGCCGGGGGTCCGCTGTTGTCGTGGTCTGTTCCGAACCTAGCCCCGCCGCCGGAATCGATATACCGAACGCCGGAACGACCGCGGCCCGGTCACCTGTGCGGCGCCCCTCTCGATCTCTCGTCGGCGAGCCGAATCGACGCGACGAACGATTCGGCGCTCGGGGACGGGCCGATGCCGCGATGAGAGTCCGGCCGGGTGCCGGCACGGTGTGGAGTGGTATCGGGCAGACCGGGGTCGGGGCGACCGAGCGCGCACCTCGGAATCAACTGTGCTGGTGCAGTGTGTCCCAGGCGGGAAACGGGTCCGGGTAGCGCACCCAGGCGCGCGGCCCGGCCGCGTATTCGGCATCGGTGAGCAGCGCCGCGTCGAGCGCGCCGCGCAAACCCTCCCGATCCAGCTTCACTCCGATGAACACGATCTCCTGCCCGGCCGGGATATCCAGGGCCGACCACCACGCCGCGGGCTCGAAGGTGAGGTTCGGCCCGGCCTGCGACCAGACCGCGGCGATCTCGGGACGGGCGGCGATCCAGCAGAAGCCCTTGCTCCGCAACAATCTGCGCAGGCCGGCCAGGACATCGGCGAGGCGTTGCGGGTGGAACGGACGGTCGGCGGTGTAGGTGAGACTGCTGATTCCGAATTCCTCGGTTTCGGGAGTGTGCCCACCGGCCAGTTCCGCGTCCCAGCCTTCGGCGGTCGCGGCGACGGCCGGGTCGTAGCGCCCGGTGTCGAGTACCTCGGCCAGTTCGACGATCCCCTTGCTGGTGCGGATGAGTTCGGCGCGCGGATTCATCCGCCGTAGCGTCGCCTCCACCGCGCCGGCCACCGCCGGGCTCACCAGATCGATTTTGTTGAGCAGTAGGACGTCGGCGAATTCCACCTGATCGGACAGGAGTTCGGCGATACCGCGTTCGTCCCCGGCGCCGGCCTCCAGCTTCCGGGAGGCGAGTGTCTCCCCGCGGGTCACCTCGGTGAGGAAGGTCGAGGCGTCCACCACGGTGACCATGGTGTCGAGCCGGGCCAGTTCACCCAGGGAGAACCCGTCCTCGAATTCCCATTCGAAGGTCGCGGCCACCGGCATGGGCTCGGAGATACCGGTGGATTCGATGACCAGCTGGTCGAATCGTCCTTCCCGGGCCAGCCGGCCCACCGCCTCGATGAGGTCCTCCCGCAGGGTGCAGCAGATGCAGCCGTTGGTGAGCTCGACGAGCTTCTCCTGGGTCCGGTCGAGATGACCCTGCCCCGCGATCAGTGCCGCGTCGATGTTCACCTCGCTCATATCGTTCACGATCACCGCGACACGCCGTCCCTCCCGGTTGGCGAGGATGTGGTTGAGCAGGGTGGTCTTACCGGCGCCGAGGAACCCCGACAGGACGGTTACGGGCAGGGGAAGGCGGGGGCGGTCGGTACGCATATAAGTAATGATAACGGTTTTCATTAAGGTTCCGTCGGCCGCCCGGCAACGGCCAACCGACGACCGTCAGTTCTGGGAAGCGGCCTGTGATTCGTCGAGGTGCCGCGCCTATACCTTTACGGGGGCTGCGATCCCGAATCCGCGTCGTCGGGTCGTTTCACGGTGGCGCGGACCACCGGCCCCGGCCGCGGAGACTGCGCCACCGCACCCGCGCTCGGGTGGCGTCGTGTGATGAACCGTCGGAACGGGAAATATGATCGTCGTAGAGATACTCGTATGGGGCTTGGTCGCGGGCCTGGTCAGCACTGCCGCGATGGCGGTCCTCTATGCGAACCCGTGGGTGGCGCGCGTACAGTCCCACCACCGGAGAACCGTTGATACCGGACAGAGCGCACCCCCGGCTCCACGGAGGTTCGCCGCGCACTTCCTGGGCACTCAACTCGAGGCGTACATCATGACCATCGGCTACGCGTGGCTGCATCCGCTACTGCCGATGAACGGCTTGCTCGGGGCGATGGCCTTGGCCGTGTTCTTCACGGCATTACGCGTCTGCGCGCCGGTGTGGGCACTGTGGATGCAGGGAAACTGTTCGAGCGGCTACCTCGCTGTGGAAGTCGCCGGCGGACTGCTCGGCAGCGTCGTCACCGTGCTGTCACTCTACGTGCTCATGTAACGATCCGAGCCCGCCGGCGAGCGCACCGCTGCGGACCCGAGCTGAGGACCGGGCGATTCTCGGCCCGGCTCCACCGAATCGGTGGAGCCGGGCACAACACTCAGGGGGCCAGGGGCAGGTACACCCGTTTACCGTTTTCGGTGAACTCGGCCGACTTCTCCGCCATCCCGGCCTCGATCGCGTCGGCATCGGTCAGATGGTGCTGCTCCGCGTAGGCGCGGACGTCCGCGGAGATGCGCATGGAACAGAACTTCGGCCCGCACATCGAGCAGAAATGCGCCGTCTTCGCCGGTTCCGCGGGCAGCGTCTCGTCGTGGTACTCGCGCGCGGTATCGGGGTCCAGGGACAGCGCGAACTGGTCACGCCAGCGGAATTCGAAACGGGCCTTGGACAATTCGTCGTCGCGGCGCTGCGCGTGCGGATGCCCTTTGGCGAGATCGGCGGAATGCGCGGCGATCTTGTAGGTGATGACGCCGGTCTTCACATCGTCCCGGTTCGGCAGGCCGAGATGTTCCTTGGGCGTGACGTAACAGAGCATCGCCGTCCCGGCCTGCGCGATCATCGCGGCACCGATGGCCGAGGTGATGTGGTCGTAGGCGGGCGCGATATCGGTGGCCAGCGGGCCGAGCGTGTAGAAGGGGGCCTCCTCGCAGAGCTCCTCCTCCAGCCGGACATTTTCCACGATCTTGTGCATCGGCACATGTCCCGGGCCCTCGATCATCACCTGGACACCGTGTGATTTCGCGACCTTGGTGAGCTCGCCGAGAGTGCGGAGTTCGGCGAACTGGGCCTCGTCGTTCGCGTCGGCGATCGAACCGGGACGCAGCCCGTCACCGAGCGAGAATGTGACGTCGTAGCGCGCCAGGATCTCGCACAGCTCCTCGAAATGGGTGTACAGGAACGATTCCCGATGGTGGGCCAGGCACCACGCGGCCATGATCGAACCGCCGCGCGAGACGATTCCGGTGACCCGTTTCGCGGTCAGCGGCACGTAGCGCAGCAGCACACCGGCGTGCACGGTCATATAGTCGACACCCTGCTCGCACTGCTCGATCACGGTATCGCGGTAGATCTCCCAGGTGAGCGCAGTCGGGTCACCGTTGCACTTCTCCAGTGCCTGATAGATCGGCACCGTGCCCACCGGAACCGGTGAGTTGCGCAGGATCCACTCGCGGGTCTCGTGGATGTTCTTGCCGGTGGACAGATCCATGATGGTGTCCGCGCCCCAGCGGGTGGCCCACACCATCTTCTCGACCTCCTCGGCGATCGAGGACGAGACGGCCGAATTGCCGATATTGGCGTTGATCTTCACCAGGAACTTCTTGCCGATGACGGTCGGCTCCAGTTCCGGATGCCGGTGGTTGGCCGGGATCACCGCGCGCCCGGCGGCGACCTCCGCGCGCACCAGCTCCGCCGGCACCCCCTCCCGGGCGGCGACGAAGCGCATCTCGGCGGTCACGATCCCGGCGCGGGCCCAGGCCAGCTGAGTGCGCGGGCCGGGTACATCCGGCTTTTCCCACTTGTCCCGGAGCGCGGGCAGACCCGACTCCAGGTTTATGGTCGCGGTGGGGTCGGTATACGGGCCGGACGTGTCGTAGACGTCGAAATGATCGCCGTTGGTCAGCTCGATCCGGCGCACCGGGATGCGCAGACCGTCGATATCCCGATAGTGCTTGACGCTGCCCTCGATCGGACCGGTGGTCACCGAATCGACAGGTGTGGTCGTCATATTTCCTCCCTACGCCGGCATTACCCGGTCAGGTTCATACGGTCGACGGCCCTGAACGCTCCGTGGAGCTAGCCGTCCTCTCAGCCCGCTGGTGCGAGCCCCCGTTGGCATGTGAAATTTTCCGCTGCCGACCATACCCGCCTCGGACCGTATGCACCGGTCGGGAGATAGGGTCTATCCGTGACCCTCTCGCATGGATCGCTGATGACCGTCGACGAGTTCGAAGAACTCGACGCGGCGGCCCAGCGGATTTCCGAAGGGCTGCGGCTCGAATACCTGAACGGCCTGCTGGCCGCGAAGGCACGACCGGATACCAACCACACCCGGGTCGTGCAGTGGCTGGCGCGCTTCCTGGTGCCGCGCCGGTCCGAACTGTGGCTCTTCGCCGATCGCGGCCTGCGGGCCGGGCGCGCCGGCGGTAGCCGGGTGCGGCCCGACGCCATCCTCGCGCCCGCCTCGGCCTTCGCCGGGGAAGGCGAATGGTCGGACCCGCAGCCGGTGATCATGACCATCGAGATCAGTTCCCGGGCTCAGCACACCGAACTGCGCGATCGGCTCGACAAGCCGTTCCTGTACGCGGCCACGGGTATCCCGCTCTACTTCCTCATCGACCGCGGCGCCGCGGAGGTGAGCGTGTACAGCGAGCCCGAGGACGGGCGCTACAGCACCAAGGTGACCGTGCCGTTCGGCACCGATATCGAGATTCCCGAGCCGCTCGGTGTCTTCCTCGCCACCGATCCGCTCGCGGACTGGTTGTAGCGGCCTCAGAGGGTGAATTCGGCGATCACCGGCGCGTGGTCGCTGGCGCCCTTGCCCTTGCGCTCCTCCCGGTCCACCCCGGCGTCGACCACCGTCGCGGCCAGGGCCGGCGAGGCGAGCACGAAATCGATACGCATCCCTTCCTTACGCGGGAAACGCAGCTGGGTGTAGTCCCAGTATGTGTACACGCCGGGGCCGGGGGCGAAGGGCCGCATCACATCGGTGAAACCGGTGTCGGTGATCGCGGTGAACGCGTCCCGTTCCGGTTGGGAGACATGGGTTCTGCCGGTGAAGAGCTCCGGCGACCACACATCGTCGTCGGTGGGGGCGATGTTCCAGTCGCCGACCAGGGCCGTCCTGGCCTGCGGGTCGGCGGCCAGCCAGCGGGCGGCGTTGTCGCGCAGCGCGGCCAGCCAGGCCAGTTTGTACTCGTAGTGCGGATCGGCCAGCGCGCGCCCGTTGGGTACGTACAGACTCCACACCCGGACTCCGCCGCAGGTGGCGCCCAGGGCCCGCGCCTCGACGGTGGGTGAGGGGATGAGCGTATCGGCGGCGTCGCGATCGAACCCGGGCTGGCCGGGGAATCCGATCTCCACCTCGTCGAGTCCCACCCGCGACGCGATCGCCACCCCGTTCCACTGGTTCAACCCCACATGCGCGACTTCGTAGCCGGCCTCCGCGAAACGCTCGAAGGGGAACTGGTCGTCCCGGCACTTCGTCTCCTGGATCGCCAGCACATCGATGTCCTGGCGATCCAGCCAGGCCAGCACCCGGTCCTGCCGGGAGCGGATCGAATTGACATTCCAGGTGGCCAGGCGCAGCACGATAACCTTTTCGCGAGTCGGGCGAACCGCAGTTCCGGGGCCGGCGTTACGGTCCGGCCACCCCGGAACTGCCGGGGACGGCGTAGCGGTAGCTGTGGTGATCGACGAACCCGAGTTCGCCGAACAGCTCCAGAGCGTCCACATTACCGGCCTCGACCTGGACGTACGCGTGGGTCGCGCCACGATCGCCACCCCAGCGCAGCAGTTCCCCGCAGACCAGTGCGGCCAGGCCGTGCCGGCGATGGGCGGCCAGCACCGCCACGCAGGTCAGGCCGACCCAGCGGCGGCCGTCGGAGGCGGAGGTGAGTGCGCCGCGGGCGATGGCGATGGGATTGGGCAGGCCGAGCGAGGCGAAACCCAGCTGCCCGTCGTGCACGGCGGACAGCACCTCGGGCAGTGGGACCGTGGCGGAGTGGCCGCTCGGCTCGTCACCGCGGTAGCGGTGGATCTCCAGCCACGCGATATCGGGTTCGGGCGCGATCCGCACCATGGACGGGCCCTGCGGCAGGACGAAATTCTCCAGGTCGATACCCAGGACGCGGGTTTCGCCCCAGCTGTTCCAGCCCGGCGGTACGGTGGCCAGCCGGTCCGGAAGGGCCAGCTGCAGCGGTAGGCCCTGCGCGGCGTACCAGGCGCCTATCCGGTGCAGGGTGTCCGGTGTGATGCGCGCGGGCCCGTTCGAATCACCTATGGGCACGGCGGAATTGGCGCGGCGGGTGTACCCGTGTCCGGCGCGCAGCAGCCAGCCGTCGATCCAGGCGGACTCGGTGCCGGGCCAGCCGAACGCGGCCGCGGTCTCCAGCGCGCGGATCTCCGAGGTGCGAATCGGCCGGGGCGCCAGCGATTTCATCGCCACCACGCTGGCCGCCGGGATCATCACCGGATGCCCGTCCGCGGCCAGCACGGTCAGCGGATTCGTCTCCACCACCTCGCCGATCACATCGGTGAGTGGCGGGCTGCTGCCCTCGGGGAGCCGGTAGCGCACCACGACCCGCTCGCCGAGCGGGATCTGCGAGATCGGGATGTCGCCGTCGCGGTCGTGCGGGTCAGTCGTCATGTCCGAAGGGGTCCGGGTCGCTACCGGGTAGCCAGGTGCGGCCGGGAACGCCCCAGCCGTTGCGTTTCACCGCCTTCTTCGCCGCCCGGGCGTGGCGTCCGACCAGGACGTCGATGTAGAGGTAGCCGTCGAGATGGCCGACCTCGTGCTGCAGCATGCGCGCGAAGAAACCGGTGCCCTCGACGGTGACGGGTTCGCCGTGCTCGTCGGTGCCGGTGACCCTGGCCCACTCGGCCCGGCCGGTGGGGTACTGCTCGCCGGGTACCGAGAGGCAGCCCTCTTCGTCGTCGTCGGGATCCGGCATGGTCTCCGGGATCGCCGAGGTCTCCAGTACGGGGTTGATCACGGCTCCCCGGCGTCGCGCCACCGTGCCGTCCTCGGCCCGGTCCGGGCAGTCGTAGACGAAGAGGCGCTTGGACACTCCGACCTGGTTGGCGGCCAGGCCGACGCCGTTGGCGGCGTCCAGGGTCTCGTACATATCCGTGATCAGCCCGGCCAGTTCCGCCGGCGATTCGGTCACCGGCGCGGTGGGGCCGTGCAGCACGGGATCGCCGACGATCACGATGGGCAGGATTGACATGACACGAGCTTATTGGGGGCGGTGGCGCCCGATGAAAAGGGCCTGCTCTGCGCGGTGGCCGTGACCGGTCCGGGCAGGTGGAACGGGTTCTCCCGGAATATGTGGTACTGCCGTACCGGACACGCCGGACGTCGACGGCAGCGCGGGCCCGGACGGCGTGGTTGAATATCGCAAGGCAGTAACACGGTGACCCGATCGTGTCCTGATACGGCGATCGCGTCCGGTGGTAACCCGGCGAGGAGCAAGATGGACGGCGCAGCAGCGCGGGATCTTTCCGCAATCCAGGGCGGTCCTCCGGCCAGCACGGCGAATACGAATCCCGAAGGGACCCAAGATCCGGAGAGCGGCCTGAGTCGCCGCGAACACGAGATCCTGGCCTTCGAGCGACAGTGGTGGAAGTACGCGGGCGCCAAAGAAGAGGCGATCCGCGAACTGTTCGCGTTGTCGCCGACCCGTTACTACCAGGTGCTCAACACCCTCATCGACCGGCCCGAAGCCCTCGCCGCCGACCCGATGCTGGTGAAGCGCCTGCGCCGGCTACGCGCCAGCCGGCAGAAGTCCCGAGCGGCGCGCAAGCTCGGCTTCCAGGTCTAGGACGTGATGATCCGGACGGTGGCGCCGTGCTTGCGCCCGTCCGGGCGGCCCAGGCGCTAGGCTCGGGCGGGTGAGCAATTCGAACCCTGGCTCCGGTGGACCGCCGCTGCGTGCGACGGCAATGGTTCTGATCGCCCTGTCGATCGTTTTCGCCGGTCTGGGCGCGATGTCGCTGTCGAGCGCGGACTCCGAGAGTTCGGACAACGCCGAGAGCACGGCGGCCTCGCCGACGACCGCGCTGGCCGCACCGCGCGCCACCACCAGCGGCGCGGCCGCGCCCACCACGCCGGCCGCCGAATCCGGTACCACCACCGCCGCCGCGCCGACCACCACGGCGGCGGCCGGCGGGGTCGATCGATCCGCCCCGGTCCGGGTGCTCAACAACAGCATGGTCGCGGGGCTGGCGTCCACGACCGCGAACGAACTCACGGCGCGTGGCTGGACCAACACCTCCACCGGCAACTACGCCGCCACCACGCTCGAGAAGACCACCGTGTACTACGGTCCGGCGCCGGCCGACGAGGCCACCGCCGCCGCGGTGGCGGCGGATATCGGCGCCACCACCGCGCCGATGATCCCGGGTCTGGGCGACGGTTCGGGAGTCGTCGTGGTGGTGACCGGTCGGTGACACGCGTCTCCGGAGGTCGGGGGTGTACCGGCCCGGCGGGGTCGGCGTGGCATCATCTTGTGCGTCGAAAGATCGTTGTCGAAACGCTCTACCCTTAAACTCGGTACTCGTAAAGGAGTTCCCTGATGGCACAGTCCACTTCTCGTCGCCGGCCCTGGCGGAGCGTGACCCCGGTGCTGGCTGTCGCGGCTTTCGGCCTCGTTGCCTGCACGAACAGTCAGGAATCCAGTAACGTGACGGGGACTACTCCGCCGGTGTGGACCTCGTCCCCGGCTCCGGCAGGTGCGGGGGAGCACAGCGAAGAGCAGGGTTCCCCGGCCGGTTCGGGGACCGAGGTCGAACTGAAGTCGCCGAGCGGCGCGAAGGTCGGGACGGCGAATATCGCCGACGAGGGCAACCATCTGCGGATCACCGTCGACACAACGGGTTTGACCCCAGGTTTCCACGGCCTGCACATCCATCAGGAAGGCAAATGCGAGGCGAATTCGGCCCCGCCGGCCGGTGGTGCGCCCGGTGACTTCCTGTCCGCGGGCGGGCATCTGCAGGTCGGCGGCGCCACCGGGCACCCGGCCAGTGGTGACCTGACCTCGCTGCAGGTCCGCAAGGACGGTCACGGCTACCTGGTGACCACCACCGATACGGTCACGCTGAGCGATATCCAGGGCAAGGCGATCATCGTGCACGCCGGCTCCGACAACTTCGCCAATATCCCGGACCGTTACACCCGCGAGGGCGGCGCCGGCCCGGACCAGCAGACCATGAGCACCGGTGACGCGGGCGGCCGGGTCGCCTGCGGCGTCATCGGTTAAAACGCGCGACGGAGGGGCCGATATGGGTGGGGCGCGGATCGAGCCGGTGCCGTTCCGTGGGTCGCCTCGGCCGACCGTGGGGATCGAATGGGAGATCGCGCTCGTCGACAAGACGAGCCGCGATCTGTCCAATACGGCGGCAGCCGTTTTCGACGCGGTGGGTGAGCTGCGGGCGCACGACGGCACCCCGCAGGTGACCAAGGAGCTGCTCCGCAACACCGTGGAACTCGTCACCGGGGTGCACGAGACCGTCGGGGCCGCCGTGGCGGATCTGTCGGGCACCATGGACACAGTGCGCCGGGCCGCCGACGAACTCGGCGTGGATCTGTTCTGCGCGGGCACTCATCCGTTCGCGCAGTGGTCCACCCAGCAGCTCACCCGGTCCGAGCACTACGACGAACTCATCGAGCGCACGCAGTGGTGGGGTCGGCAGATGCTGATCTGGGGCGTGCACGTGCACGTCGGGGTATCGCACCGGGACAAGGTTTTTCCCATCCTCAACTCCCTGCTGCTGTCCTATCCCCATCTGCTGGCGCTGTCGGCTTCCTCACCGATGTGGTCGGGTTCGGATACCGGTTACGCGAGCAATCGCGCGCTGATGTTCCAGCAGTTGCCCACGGCGGGACTGCCGTTCCAGTTCGAGAACTGGGGGGAGTTCGAACGCTATGTGCACGACCAGATGAAAACCGGCGTGTTCGAACAACTCGGCGGTATGCACTGGGATATCCGGCCCGCCCCCAAATGGGGGACCATCGAGGTACGGATCTGCGACGGGATCTCCAACCGGGCGGAACTGGCCGCGCTGGCGGCGTTCATCCACTGCTTGATCGTGCATCTGGACGAGCGGGTGGAACGTGGGGAGTCGCTGCCCACCCTGCCGCCGTGGCATGTGCAGGAGAACAAATGGCGGGCGGCGCGTTACGGTTTGGACGCCATCGTGATCGTGGGTGACGACAACCGGGAACGTCTGGTCACCGAGGATCTCGACGATCTGTTGAACCGGCTGGAGCCGACCGCGCGGCGGCTGGACTGTGTGGCCGAACTCGCCGCGGTGGCCGATATTCCCCGACGTGGGGCCAACTATCAGCGCCAGCGGCAGGTGGCGGCGGCCGCGCAGGGAGACCTGGTCGCGGTGGTGGACGCGCTGGTTCGCGAACTCGACAGCTGACCCGGCCGGTACGCTGCTGTTCAGCAGCCCGGTGACCTGCCGTTCACGTGCCGTTTACGATGGTCGGGTGCTAGTCGAAGACCCGAATATGGGAGCTGGAGCAGCGGTGCGCAGTGCTGTGCCGCGCCGGGGGGTTCGGGTCGCCGCTGTGGCCGCGGTACCGGTACTGCTGCTGGTGTTACAGGGCGTGGCGATGTGGCGGGATTTCGAGGGGCCGCTGACGAGCCTGGCCCGCGACTACATCGGTACCCCCAAATCGATGACCGTGCCCTGGGCCGGGCTGGTTCTCGCGCTGGTCGGTATCCCGGGCCGGCGCCGGTGGATCGCCGCGGGGGCGGCCGTGGCGATCGATCTGGTGTACGCGGGGGTGCGGCTGTTGCTGGGGCAACCGTTCACCGTGGGCAACGGGCCGGTTCTCGTGCTCACCGCGGTGGCACTGGTGGCCTGGCTGCGGTGGACGGGGGTCGAACGGCGCAATGCCCTGCACGCCGCCGCGTTGGGCGCGCTGCTCATCCTGGCGACCAAGGTCGGCGACGTCTGGTTGCACATCACCGTGGATCTGCGGCCGCGGGTGCTGGACCAGTACGTGATGCTGGCCGATCACGCGCTCGGTGATCCGGCGTGGGTGATGGGCCGGGTGCTGGAGACTCTGGGGCCGATACCCGACGCGGTACTGCACTGGGTGTACATCGAACTGCCGGCGGCGGCCATCGTGGTGGCGGTCTGGCAGTTGCGGTCGGTGGCGGCGAGCGGCCGGTGGCCGAACCACTACCTGGTGCGCACCTTCCTGGTGCTGGGCCTGGTGGGACCGCTGGTGTACATCCTGTTCCCGGTGGTCGGACCGATGTTCGCCTACGGGGTCGACGGGAACGGCTTCCAGCTCGGCAACTTCTGGCCCAATGTGCTGCCGCCGCTGGACCGCGCGCCGGAAGCGATGGCCTTCGATTCGTTCTCCCCGCGCAACTGCATGCCCTCGATGCACACCGCGTGGGCACTGGCGCTCTTCCTGCACACCCGCCGCAACTCCAATGGTTCGCTCGCGCCGACCTGGCTGCGCTGGGGCGGTATGTTCTGGTTGCTGTGCACACTGGCCGCGACCCTCGGGTTCGGCTACCACTACGGCGTGGACCTGGTCGCCGGGGCGGTGCTGTGCCTGACCGTCGAATCGGCGCTGCGGGAGCCGGAACGCGGCTGGGGCCGGTTCCGGGTCCGGCTGGTCGCCGGTGGCGCGGTGATACTGGTGACGCTGCTGGTCGGCTACCGGTACCTGGCGGTGCAGATGGCCGACTATCCGGTGGTCGCCGGGTCGATCGTCTCGGCCCTGCTCGCCGCGATGGCCGCGGGTTTCCACGCCACCTGGTTCGCCCGGCACCGGCGCGAGCGGACGGTTCCGGCGGCGGGCGCGACACTGCCGGATCGCGCCGCCGACGCGGTGGCCGCCACGGCCGATCCGCTCGACGCGGCGGCACTCGATACGGCGGCGGCCGACGGGGCCGCCGGGATCAAGGCTGCCGCTGATCCAGTTCGTCCTCGAGTTCGTTGACCACCAGCAGGTCTTTACGGTGCAGCTGCTCGCGGTAGGCGGTGCGGCCGATCAGGTGGGCGATCACCGGCGCGGTGAGCAGCGTGAACAGCCCGACCAGCACCAGCATCCAGACATTGGGGTCGTCGTAGACCCGGATACAGGTGCCGGTCAGCACCGAGATGAGGCCGATCACCTGCGGTTTGGTCGCCGAGTGCATGCGCAGCAGGGTGTCCGGGAACCGGACGATGCCGATGGCCGCGGTCAGTGCCAGGACAGCGCCGAGGATGATCAGGATGCCGGAGATCCAGTCGAATACGGCGCTCATCGGTCGTCCCGGACGCGGTAGCGGGTGACGGCGGCCGAAC
The DNA here is from genome assembly GCF_040609955.1 of Nocardia sp. NPDC004568. NCBI lineage: Bacteria > Bacillati > Actinomycetota > Actinomycetes > Mycobacteriales > Nocardiaceae > Nocardia > Nocardia sp. NPDC004568. The sequence goes on along the minus strand of NZ_JBEXLL010000029.1, from coordinate 47,324 downwards.
CGAGGAAGCCCACCAACGACAGCGCGACAATGGCGGGCACCACATCGGTGTCGCGACTGTAGGCCGCCCACACCGCGAGGCCGCAGATCGCCATCGCGATGATCGAATCGATCCCGACCACCCGGTCGAGGGTGTCGGGGCCGGCGAGAATGCGGTAAGCGGTGATCAACGCGGCCGTACTGAGCAGGACCGCGGCCACCACGGCCACGACGATCATCTGGTCACCTCCTGACCGGTCGGTGGCGGGAGCGGGGTGGCGCGACGCTCCAGCGCGTCGATGAGCAGCCGCTCCACCACCCGGATGGTGCGGTAGAACTTCGCCACCGCCTTCTCACTGCTCACATCGATGACGTGCACATAGACCACGCACTGTTCACGGTCGAGTTCCAGCACCATGGTGCCCGGGATCAGGTTGAGCAGGTTGGTGCACAGCACCAGGACCAGGTCCGAGCGGAACGCGAACCCGACCTTGAGCACGCCGGAGACCGGCGGCGGCCCGGGCCGCAGCGCGAACCAGGCCAGCTGGAAACTGGACTCCAGCCCGTAGTAGACACTCACCACGGCCAGTTTCACCAGAGGTAGCAGCCGCAACTGCCCGCGTACCGGGATCCAGGGCAGCGGCAGGGTCACCATGATGACCAGGCCGACCCCGGCGCCCGCCAGCACATTGGCGACGCTGACCCGGCCCCACAGTGCCACCCATACCGCGGTGAGCCAGATCAGGACGCCGATGCGCAGCACATTGTCGCGGTTCACCAGTCTTCTCATCGAGACCCCCCGCCGAGGACCGCGCCGATATAGACGCCGCGGTCCTGCAGTTCGGTCGCGGCACGGTCGGCGATCCCGAGGACCGGGCCCGCCCACACCGTCAGTGCCAATCCGACCGCGACCAGCGCCGCGGTCGGCAGCACCATCATGACCGGCAACCGGCCCGGATCGGTGCGTTCGTCGTAGAGCATGTCGGTGTTGTCCTCGACCAGCGACGGCAGGGTCGCGGCCACCAGATGGCCCTCGGGGGCCTGCTCCCGGGGACGCCAGAACGCCTTGCTCCAGACCCGCGCCATGACATACAGGGTCAGCAGACTGGTCACCACCGACCCGGCGACCAGCACCCACGCGAGCACGCTACCGTCCTGTGCACCGGCTTGCAGCAGCGCCACTTTGCCGATGAAACCGGAGAAGGGCGGGATCCCGCCGAGATTCAGCGCCGGGATCAGGAACAGCCCGGCCAGGAGTGGGCTCGCCGCGGCCAGCCCGCCCACCCGCCGCAGGGAGGTCGAGCCCGCCTGGCGTTCGATCAGTCCGGCCACCAGGAACAGCGCCGTCTGCACCAGAATGTGGTGCGCGATGTAGTACACCGTGCCCGCCAGCCCGACGGAACTGGCGATGCCCACCCCGAACATCATGTAGCCGATATGGCTGACCAGCGTGAACGAGAGCAGACGCCGGATATCGCTCTGCGCGATGGCACCGAAGATGCCGATCAGCATGGTGAGCAGGCCGCTGACCATGAGCAGGTTGTCGAATCCGCCGTCCGGGAAGAGCAGGGTCTGGGTGCGCACGATGGCGTACACGCCGACCTTGGTGAGCAGGCCGGCGAACACCGCGGTGACCGGTGCCGGCGCGGTGGGGTAGGAGTCGGGCAGCCAGTTCGACAGGGGGAAGACCGCGGCCTTGATGCCGAAGGCGACCAGCAGCACAGCGTACACCGCTTGCCGGACGCCGTCGGGGATGGCGTCCATCCGCTGGGCCAGTTGCGCGAAGTTGAGGGTTCCGGTGGCGCCGTAGGTGACGGCGGTGCCGATCAGGAAGATCAGGGACGACACCATCGAGACCATCACATAGGACACCCCGGCGCGGATACGCTCCGCGGTCGCGCCCAGGGTCAGCAGGACGAACGAGGCGACCAGCAGGATCTCGAATCCGACGAACAGGTTGAACAGATCGCCGGCCAGGAACGCCATCGCCACACCCGCGCTGAGGACCAGGTAGGTCGGCCAGAAGATGGAGGTGGGCTGGCGGACCTGGGCGTCGCTGATGTTCTGACCGGCGCCGTAGACGGCGACCGCAAGCAGCACGATCGCCGAGACCAGCAGCATGGCCGCGGACAGCCGGTCCACCACGATGGTGATACCGATGGGTGTCTCCCAGCCGCCGACCTGAACGGCTACCGTCCCGTCGCGGTCGGCCAGATACAGCAGCACCGCGCAGACGGCCACCGCGGCGCTCAGCGCGACCGTGGCCAGGATCCGCTGCACCCGCGCGCGGCGGCCGGCCACCAGTGTCGCGGCGGCGGCCAGCAGCGGGATGAGCACCGGAAGCGGGGCGAAGGCGGGGACCAGATCGGGGGACAGGCTCATTCTTCGGGTTCCTCCGGCTGGCGCGCGGCGATCCCGACATCCTCCGGGTCGTTCTCGACTTTTTCGCTCGTGGTCAGGATGTAGGAGCGATAGGCCAGCGCCAGCACGAACGCCGAGACACCCATGGTGATGACGATGGCCGTGAGCACCAGCGCCTGGGCCAGCGGGTCGGCCATGAGGTTGTGCTCGATATCGTCCGCGCCCCGGATCGGGGGCACCCCGTCGGGCCCGCCCATGGTGAGAATCAGCAGGTTGACCGCATTGCTGAACAGCAGGATGCCGAGCAGCATCTTCGTCACGGTTCGTTCGAGCAGCAGGTACACACCGCACGCCACCAGGACGCCGACGACGATCAGCAGGGTCGTATTCGCGCTCATGACTGCACCAACTCGTCGTCGAGGCGCGCACCGAGGCTGCGCAGTACGTCCAGTACCAGGCCCACCACGATCAGGTAGACGCCGAGGTCGAAGAACAGCGAGGTCACCAGTTTGACATGGCCGAGTACCGGGACCGTCGCCTCGAGAATGCTGGAGCTCAGCGGCGGCGCGCCCAGCAGCAGCGAGGCGCTGGCGGTACCGGCGGCGAGGATCAGCCCGGCGCCGAGCAGATGACCGGCCTCCACCGGTAGCGCCTCACCCAGTTCGTACTGGCCGCCCGCGAGATAACGCAGGACCAGCGCCAGCCCGGCGATGAGACCGCCGGCGAAACCGCCGCCGGGCGCGTTGTGACCGGAGAAGAAGAAGTAGACCGACAGCACCATGATGGTGGGGAACACCAGACGGGTGGTGATCTGCAGGACCATCGAGCGGTCGCGGCGGTCGACCAGCCGGCCCGCGGGCAGCCAGCTCACCTTGCCGGGCCGGTAGTTGGGCGCGTCGACGGCGCGCGGCGGCAGCCCGAACCGCCGACTGCGGAACACCAGCGAGGCCACCCCGGTGGCGGCCACGACCAGCACCGATATCTCGCCGAGCGTATCCCAGGCACGGATATCGACCAGCAGGACATTGACCGCGTTCTTACCGCCGCCGAACTCGTAGGCCGCGTCCGGGATACGTTCCCAGATGGGCCGGGCAGTGCGCGCCGAAGCCGCGAACGCCGCCAGCACCGGCACCGTGATACCGGCCGCGACGGCGATGGCCGCCCGGCCGATATGGAATCCGGCCTGCTGTTCGGGTCCGATCTCGGCCGGGAAGGCGCGCAGCACCAGCACGAACACCACGAGTGTCAGCGTTTCCACCAGGAACTGGGTCAGCGCCAGGTCGGGGGCGCCGTGCAGCGCGAAGACGACACCGCATCCATAGCCGGTGAGCCCGACCACCAGCACGCTGGCCAGCCGGTTGCGCAGGACGGTCGCGCCCAGCGCCATGGCGATCATGATGGCGCCGATCACCATTTGCAGCGGGGAGTCCCACAGCCGCAGTTCGATCCCGGACCGGGTGCCGACCGCCAGCACCACCGCGGGCACGATCACCAGGGTGCCGAGGATGACCGCCTGGGTGAGCGGCAGCGAACCGCGCTGGACGGCACCGGTCATGCGCAGCGAGAGCCGGTCGGCCGCCCGCAGCGCGGCATCGTAGCCGCGGTCGGCGTTGCCGAGCAGCTTCGCCGATTCGCCGAACCGGTCCCGCATCGCGAACAGCGCCAGGCCGCCGGCGATGATCACGACGGTGAGCAGCAGCGGCAAGGTCGGGCCGTGCCAGAGCTGGAGGTGTTCGGTCAACTCGCCCGGGAGGGTTTCGGCGTAGGGCGCCAGCAGTCCGTCCATCCAGGGCGCGGCGAGCCCGGCGCCCAGCGAGCCGGCGGCCAGCAGCACCGGCGCCGCGCTCAGCCCGATACCCGGCGCGTGCCAGTCTGGGACCGCGACCCCGGGTTTGTCGGCGAACGCACCCCAGATGAAACGCGCGCTGTAGGCGACGGTGAGCATGGAGCCGAGCACCAGTCCGGCGGCCAGCAGCAGTTTCACGGTGAGCGAGAGCGGCTCGGCGTGGAGTTCGGCGGCCAGCGCGGACTCCTTGGCCACGAACCCCCAGAGGGGCGGGATACCGGCCATACTCAGCGCGGCCAGCGACGAGGCGCCGAGGAGCACGGGGGCGCGCCGACCCAGCCCGGAGAGTTCCCGCAGGTCACGGGTCCCCGTCCCATGGTCGATGATGCCGACGACCAGGAAGAGGGCGGCTTTGAACAGGGCGTGCGCCACGATCAGGCCGATACCGGCGAGCGCGGCATCCGGGGTGCCCAGGCCCACCATCGTCACCAGAAAGCCGAGCTGGCTCACCGTGCCGAAGGCGAGGACCAGTTTCAGATCGGTGACCTGCATCGCGCGCAACCCGGCGAGCAGCATGGACGCCAGGCCGAGGGTGAGGACGAGCGGCCGCCAGACCGGGGCGTCGGCGAAGGCGGGCGCGAGCCGCGCGATGAGGTAGACACCCGCCTTGACCATTGCGGCGGCGTGCAGATAGGCGCTGACCGGGGTGGGTGCGGCCATGGCGCCGGGCAGCCAGAAGTGCAGGGGCACGATGGCGGATTTGCTCAGCGCGCCCACCAGGACGAGCACCACCGCGACCTGCACCGCGACGCCGCCGGGAGGGTCGGTGGCGGCGAGCAGATCCGATAGCAGGTAGCTGCCGTAGGACTCGCCGAGGATGACGATTCCGGCGAGCATGGCCAGGCCGCCCGCGCCGGTGACCAGCAGGGCCTGCAGGGCCGCGCGGCGGCCGGGCACGCTGTCGGAGTTGTGGCCGACCAGCAGGAACGACAGCACGGTGGTCACTTCCCAGAAGGTGAACAGCAACAGCATGTTGTCGCTGGTGACCAGGCCGAACATGGCGCCGGAGAAGGCGACCAGCCAGGCGGCGAAGGAGCCGAGCTTCGGTTCGTCGTCGGTGAAGTAGCGGGCGCAGTAGGCCAGCACCAGAGCGCCGATACCCAGGACGAGCGCGCTCATCACCGTGGCCAGGGAGTCGAAGCGCAGGTCCATGCCGAGATCGATGGTCGGCGCCCATTGCCTCCGAACCGTGATCTCGTCGTTCCAGTGGGCGATCACCCAGCCGAGGCAGCCGAGCGGTACCAGCGCCAGGGGATAGAACGCGTTGCGGCCCAGTACTCGCACGGCGGAGGGCGCGATCAGCGCGGCCAGGGCGTGTGCGAGCAGGACGGCGAGCAAGCGTTACCTCCGTCGAGATAGGGGCGGCGGGGTATTGCGCGCTCATCATAGGCGAGCACGAACTGGGACAATCGTACAGATTAAGAGATGCTCACTCGTATCCGGCTACCCTCTGGCAACGATTTCACCAGGTCAGGCATATCGGACAGAACGGGAACCGGTCAGCGACGCGACTCCGCGTACCGGCGCAGCGACTCCACCTGTTCGCGGTCCAGCGAGGGGCGCACCGCGCGGCGGGCGGCGGCGATATCCGCGGCTGTCACATCCGCGGCGTCCACATCGCGGCGCATGGCCGCCAGCGCCGCCTCGCGCAGCAGCGCCGCGCAGTCCGCGGCCGAGAAACCGTCCAGCTCGGCCGCGAGCCGGTCCAGGTCCACCGACTCCGCCAGCGGGACCGCGCGGCCGGTGGTGCGCAGAATCGCGGCCCGGGCCTCGGCGTCCGGCGGGGGCACGAACACCAGCCGTTCGAGCCGGCCCGGCCGCAGCAGGGCCGGGTCGATCAGTTCCGGCCGGTTGGTGGCGCCCACGACCACCACATCGCGCAGCGGCTCCACGCCGTCCAACTCGGTGAGCAGCGCTGCCACCACGCGGTCGGTGACTCCGGAATCGGAGCTCTGGCCGCGGCGCGGCGCCAGCGCGTCCACCTCGTCCAGGAAGATCAGCGAAGGCGCCGAGTCCCGGGCCCGCTGGAACAGCTCGCGCACCGCGCGTTCGGAGGAGCCCACCCATTTGTCCATCAGCTCCGCGCCCTTGACGGTGTGGACGCTCAACTGACCGCTACCCGCCAGCGCCCGCACCAGGAAGGTTTTCCCACAGCCGGGCGGTCCGTACAGCAGCACCCCGCGGGGTGGTTCGATACCGAGCCGCGCGAACGAATCCGGGTGGCGCAGCGGCCAGAGCACCGATTCCGTCAGCGCCTGCTTGGTCTCGGCCATATCGCCCACATCGTCGAGACCGAGACTGCCGATGGCCAATTCCTCGGTACCCGAACGCGACAGCGGCCGGATGACCTCCAGGGCGCCGCTGAGGTCCGCTTGCTCGAGCAGTGGTTCGGTGCCGTCCCGGCTCGCTCGCGCGGCCGCCCGCAGGGCCGCCTCCCGGCACAGCGCGGCGAGATCGGCGACCACGAATCCCGGGGCGGACGCGGCGATCTCGTCCAGGCGGAGCTCGCCGGTGGGTACCTTGCGCAGCAGCTGTTCCAGCAACGCCCGGCGCAACCCGGCGGTGGGCAGCGCCAGCGCGACCTCCCGGTCGCACAGATCGGGCGCCCGCAACCGCCGGTCGATCGCCGTCGGATGCGCTGTGGTGGCCAGCAGCGCCACACACGGTTCGGCCATCGCCGCCCGCAACTGGTCCAGGATCAGCGTCGCGACCGGTTCGGGCGGTTCGGGTAGCAGCGCGTCGATATCGGTGATGAGCAGGACGCCACCCCGGCCCGACCCCACGGCCGCGGTCGCGGCGGCGACCGCCCGCAACCGGGCCCCGCTCTCCGCCGCGCCCACCGACGGCCCGTCCAGCTCCACGATCCGGCGCGGCGCCACGACCGCTCTGGCCAGCGTGGTCTTTCCCACTCCGGCCGGTCCGGTGATGAGCACACCGAGGCGCGGGGTCGCGCCGAGTGCCTTGAGCAATTCGGGTTCGTCCAGGGCCAGGCTCAGCCATTCGGTCAGCTTCGCCGCCTGCTGCTGTACCCCGGCCAGATCCTCCACCTTCAGTTCGGGCGGCGGTGCCGGCGCGACCGGCACGGACCCGGGCAGCTCACCCGTCATCGTCTCGGGGTGGCTCGGCGGCAGTGGCTGGTGCGGGCCGGGATGCTCGTTCACCCGGAGGGGGGCCGGCTCGTCACCGGCGGCCACCCCGGCCGTCCAGTCGACCGCCGTGTTCGGTTGCACACTCACCGGCGCACCGGCCGGGTCGGTGGTGACCACGGTGAGCAATTCGGAGGTCCAGGCGATCCCGAACGCCCGCGACAACGCCTGACTCGCCACCGACGACGGAATATCCGGCCCCAGCTCGCGCGGCAGCAGGGACACCGTGTCGCCCACGGTCACCACCTTGCCGAGCAGCGCCTGGCGCAGCGTGGCCGCCGGGATCGACCGGGTGGCCTGCCGGGATCCGCTCACCGTGATGCGCCGGGCGCCGTACACCACGGCCGGCGACACCACCACCCCCGCGTTCTCCCGCAGGCCGGAATTGGACAGGGTCACATCGTCGAGAAGCGCGGTACCGGCCGGGGTCCCCGCGGGCGCCCGGCCCACCACGGCCGCGGTCCGGCGGGCGCCGACGAGTGAGACTCCGTCCCATTCGCGTAGGCCGAGAGCGGCGAGCGCTTCGGGATGCAGCCGGACCACCCCACGCCGGGCGTCGGCGGCGGAGGGATTCAGACGAACGGTCAACGCCAACTCAGCCACCGTGCCATTCTGCGCCGCATCCGGGAATGCGGGGGCGTGGGCCCGGTGACCGGGGCCGGAATCACCGTCTCGGGCGCCGAGGGGCTGCCGTGCCCGGAATCGGCGACCGGCTCACGCTTCCGGGAATCCGGCGGCTCATCGGCGTTGATGCGCTGTCCGTGCCGCGATACAGTCGCGGCGCCCGCCGGGCATGGCCAGTGGCCTGGCCGGGCCGGGCCGGGACCGCCGAGGCGGACCGTGGCGGACAGGCGCAGCCGCCCGGACGGGGAGGACGAGGATGGACGAGGTTTTCGGGCGCTACCGGTTGCGCGAGAAGATCGGCGAGGGCGGAATGGGGCAGGTCTACCGTGCCTACGACACGGTCACCGACCGGTTCGTCGCGGTGAAAGTGCTGCCCGCGCATCTCTCGGCCGATGCCGGCTACCGCGAACGCTTCCGGCGGGAGGCCCATGCGGCGGCCCGGTTGCGCGAACCGCATATCGTGCCCATCCACGATTACGGTGATATCGACGGACGCCTCTTCCTGGATATGCGGCTGGTCGACGGCGAGGATCTGAAAACCGTCCTCGACCGCTCCGGGGTGCTGCCCGCGCAGGCGGCCGTTCACCTCGTCGACCAGGTCGCGGCGGCGCTGGACGCCGCGCACGCCGAGGGGCTGGTGCATCGCGATGTGAAGCCCTCGAACATCCTGCTGGCCGAGCGTGGTTTCGCCTATCTGATCGACTTCGGTATCGCCCGCTCCGCCGCCGACGCCGGGTTGACCAGTACCGGCGTCGCCGTCGGCACGGTCGCGTACATGGCTCCCGAACGGCTCAGCACAGGACGTGCCGACCAGCGCGCCGATGTGTACGCGCTGGCCTGTGTCCTGTACGAATGCCTCACCGGCACCAGGCCGTTCGAGGGCGACAGTCTCGAACAGCAGATCGCCGGCCACCTGACCATGCCGCCGCCGGGACCGAGCGCCTCCCGGCCGCCACTGCGACCTTTCGACGAGGTCGTCGAGCGCGGTATGGCCAAGGATCCCGATCGGCGGTACGGCACGGCCGGAGAACTCGCGGACGCGGCGCGCGCGGCGCTCGAGAATCTCGCGTTTCCCGCCGGAGGTGACCACGCGCCGCGCTACTCCCGGACCGCGCCCACGGTCGCCGTGGCGCTGGGCGCCGATCCGACGGTCGAGCGGCGCGGTTCGGCCCGGCCGGATCTCGGTGCGGCCGCGGTCGGTGACGACAGCGCGATGCCGGGGGCGGCCGCGTTCCCGGGCGAGTCCCCGGTCGCGCCCGCCGCGGAGCCGATGGCGCGGCGGGCACCCGTGGAATTCGTTCTCGCCGCGGCGGCGCTGGCGCTGGCCGTGGTGGTCGTCGTGGTGGTGATCGCCACGTCCGGGCCGGAAGAGAAATCGGGGCCCGCGCTCGCCGGCACGATCCGCCTCGCCGGATCCGCGGATCGGATCGCCGTCGACCCCTCGACCGACCGGCTCTATGCCACCGATTCCGCCGGCGGCTCCTTATCGGTGATCGATACGACTACGCGAACGGTGACCGCGACGATTCCGGTCGGTGGAAAACCCGGTGCCATCGCGGTCGACCCGGGCACCCACAACCTCTTCGTCACCTTCGAGGACGAGGGTGGGTCGGTAGCGGTGATCGACCCCGGGGCACGCCGAGTTCTCGCGACGGTGGCGATCGGCTTCGCCGCCGAGGATCTGGTGCCGGACCCGGCCGGCTCCACCCTGTACGCCGTCGGCCCGCGTGGCGTGGCGATTATCGATATGGGCGCCCGCGCGGTGACGGCGACCGCCCCCGGCGACTTCTCCACCGGCCAGGCGGCTCTGGATCCGGCGGCGCGCGCCCTCTACGTCACCGATGACGAGGGGTTGGCGGTGTTCGACACCGGCAGCCGAGCGGTCACCGCGACGATCGCCCTCGGCGAGGACGCGCACGCTCTCGATGTGGCGGTCGACCCGACGACCCACACGGTCTACGCCACGCGGATGTCCACGGCAGGAGACGGCGACGAGCGGTTCTTCTCGATCGTCTCCGGGGATTCGCGCCAGGTCCGCGGCTCGGTCCCGGTGCACGGCAACGCACTGGATCTCGCCGCCGACCCCGATTCGCATACCGCCTACGTCGTCAACTATCACAACGTCGAGGTGATCGACACCCGCGCGAACACGGTCGCCGCCACCGTCGATCTCGGTTCCGCCGGTATCCCGAGCGACATCACGATCGATCCCGGCGCCGATACCGCCTATCTCGCCCACGGCAACGACACGGTCTCGGTGATCAGTAGCTGAAAGTGTGCGGCCGCGGCGGGCCGCACCCGTCCGTCAGCCGTTGACGACGATCCCCGCCACCGCGGCGACCTTCTGATCGGCCAGCTTCTCGGAATTGCACACCAATTTCGCGGTGCCGAGCGCAGCGTTGGGGTTGCCGACGAACGCGCTGTCGGGGTTCTCGGCGAGGATCTGGCCGATGAGTTGCTGCTGCTGCGGTTCGTCGAGCTGTGCGAACCGACCGCAGGTGGTGTCGGAGGCGCGGCCCGAGGCGGGGGCATCGCCGGTGGATTCGTCCTCGGTCACGGTGGTTTCCGGGGGCTGCTCAGAGGTTTGCTCCGAGCCGGGAGCGGTGGTTTCGGTGGTACCGCCGTCGCCGGATCCGGTCTGCGCCGTCTGCGCGGTCGCGGTGTTCTTGCGCAGGCCCGACGCTTCGGCCGGCTCTTCTTCGGCGGAGCAACCCGAAAGCATCAGCGCCGCGGCGGCGGCCGCGGCGAGCACAACAGTCGATATTCGCTTCATAACGCATTCCCCGGTGGTCAGCCACGCCGGAGCCTCCGGCGCGACCAGCAGCGTACCGGGTGGCGTGCGACGGCCCCGGCCGCAGCCGGGGTTCCGGACGCCGGGGTTCAAACTCGGTGGCGCAGGACCATATCCAGTTCGGTCGGGGTGAGCAGACGTTCCAGCCGTTCGTCGATCCTGGCGTTCGCGGAGGGGTCGTCGGGTTCGAGTGCCGGGAGTTGCGGCAGTCCCTCGGTGGTCTGGCGGCGCAGTAGCGAGCGAAAGTTCACGGCCCATCACCTCACGGGTAGCTGTGTGTTTGCTGGCGACGCGACTTGCTGGCGGTGGTTATCCGGCAACCGATGGGGTCCCGTCATCGATTCTGCTTCCGGATCGGTGATATCGATACACGGCGCGGGAAAATGTGACCGAGCCGTCGCCAACCGCTACTCTTTCTGATACTTGGAGTTTCACCTACCCGGAGGCAGTGTTGCCGAAGAATCTGGAAGCCAGCATCGATATCGCCGCACCGCCGGAGCGGGTCTGGGCGGTACTCGCCGACCCGAGCCGCATGCCGGAGTTCAGCCCCCAGTGTGTGCGGATGGTCCCGATCGGTAAGCCGAGAGCGGGCACGCTGACGGTCAATCTCAACCGGGACGGATGGAAATTCTGGCCGACCACCTGCGCATCCTGCGCTACGAGAAGAACAGCGCGCTGGCCTTCCGGGTGAGCCAGAACCGGACGGTCTGGACCTACACCCTCGAGCCCACCGAGAACGGGACCCGGCTCATCGAACGCCGGGATGTTCCCAACGGCACCACCTGGGTATCGCGGACCCTGATCGATGCGGTGCTCGGTGGGGAAGCGGCGTTCGAGGAGAACCTGGTGGCCGGGATGAACGAATCGCTGGCCAAGATCAGGACAGCGGTCGAGGCGCGCTGAACTTCGGCAGGTTCACGACCTGGGCGGCGTAGGAGAGTCCGGCGCCGAACGCGATGAGCAGTGCGGTGTCGCCGGGCTGGGACTGCCCGGTACGCAACAGGTTCTCCATCGCCAGCGGGATCGAGGCTGCCGATGTGTTGCCGGCCTCCTCGATATCGTTGGCCAGCGCGCAGTTCTCCGGCAGTTTCAGCACCCGCGCCATGATCTCGATGATCCGGCCGTTGGCCTGGTGGGGGATCATGGCGTCCAGGTCGTCGGTGGACAGGCCGGCGCGGTCGATGGCGTCGCGGCAGACCTTCTCCAGGGAGTGCGCCGCCCACCGGAACACCGCGGTGCCCTCCATGGCCAGATAGGGGCGGACGGCGTCGGTGCCCTTCTCCTCGATCTCGGCGAAGAACTGGACCCAGTCCTTGTCCTGGCGGATGACCCGGTGCTGGGTGCCGTCGGAGCCCCAGACCGTCGGCCCGATGCCCTGTTCCTCGGCCGCGCCCACCACCACGGCGCCCGCGCCATCGGCGAACAGGAACGCGGTACCGCGGTCGGCCGGGTTGACGGTGTCGCTGAGTTTCTCCACTCCGATGACGAGCACATGCGAGGCGGTGCCCGCGCGGACCAGATCCGAGGCCATGGCCAGGCCGTGGCAGAACCCGGCGCAACCGGCCGAGATATCGAAGGCCGCGGCGCCGCCGGTGCCGAGTTCGGTGGCGATCCGCGGCGCGGCCGCGGGCGTCAGCAGCAGATGGGTCGAGGTGGCGACGATGACGCAGTCGACCTGATCGCCCGCGATACCGGCCGAGTCCAGGGCGCCGCGACAGGCGGCCACGCTCATCGAATGGATGGTCTCGGTGTCGTCGGCGAAGCGGCGCGTGCGGATACCCGACCGGGTTCGGATCCACTCGTCGCTGGAATCGATCGGTCCGGCTACTTCGTCGTTGGTCACGACGCGTGCCGGGCGGTATACGCCCAGCCCCAGGATCGCGGTGTGCTGGGCCCCGGTCGTCTGGGCGATCTGAGTAGCCATGGTGCTTCTCCTATGTACCTGCGGCTGGGTCGCCGCGAGGGTGGACCCGATTTCGATGTGGATTCCTCACCCGTGGGCCGCGTGCTCGCGGTCACCGGGCAATCCGGAGACATGAGGCACCCTCATATTATCCCCAAGTGCGGGCGACGGCATCGCTTATTCGAGATTCGCCGGGGTTATCGAGATCGACTCCGGGTATTGCGGCGATACACGCCCGCGGCCGCGGGCGGGTACCCGGAGAACAAGCGAGGAACAACTCATGCTCGGACTCGGCATCATCGGCTGGATCATCATCGGCGGTATCGCCGGCTGGATCGCCAGTAAGATCATGAAAACCGACGCCCAGCAGGGCATTCTTCTCAATATCGTGGTAGGTGTCGTGGGCGGCCTGATCGGCGGCTTCCTGCTCTCGGCATTCGGTGTCGACGTGAACAGTGCCGGCTGGTTCTTCAGCTTCTTCACCTGCCTGGCCGGCGCCGTCATCCTCCTGTTCCTGGTGAAGTTGGTCGTACGGAGGTAGGTCTCGGTTCGACACCCGGTGCCACCGGCCCGTTCGGCGTAAGGTGTGAACGCTTGCGCCGACAGGGTCGGCCGGCCCGTGCGCGGGGACCGGTCGCCACCCGGAGTCCGCGCCGATCGAACCGAGTACGAAAGAGGAATCAGTGGCACGCCGTCCCACGCCGCCCGGCACCCCGGAAACTACCGGCCCGGCCCATCTGGCCGATCTGGTGCGCAGTGCGATCCCGCCGATGCATCCGGCCGGATTGCCCTTCGTGGCCGTTCCGCTGGGAGTCGCGGTCCTGGGCCGCAGGCGGCGCTGGCTCCGCCGGACCGCGCTCGCGGCGGCCGCGGCGAGCGCCGCCTTCTTCCGGCACCCCCACCGGGTCCCGCCGAATCGGCCGGGCGTGGTGGTCGCCCCCGCCGACGGTGAGGTCGCCCTGGTCGATACGGCCGCGCCCCCGCCGGAGTTGGGTCTCGGCGATCAGCCGCTGCCCCGGGTGAGCATCTTCCTGTCGGTCCTGGACGTGCACGTCCAGCGCACGCCGGTCTCCGGCGTCGTGCGGGATGTGCGTTACCGGCGCGGGCAGTTCAAATCCGCCGACCTGGCCGATGCCAGCGAGGTCAACGAACGCAGCAGCATGCTGATCGACACTGCCGACGGGCAGCAGGTGGTGGTGGTCCAGATCGCCGGGCTGCTGGCCCGGCGCATCGTCTGCGACGCCGCCGCCGGTGACCGGATCACCATCGGCGACACCTACGGCCTGATCCGGTTCGGGTCCCGGGTGGACACCTACTTCCCGGCCGGGACCGAACTGCTGGTGAACATCGGCCAGCGGACGATCGGGGGGGAGACGGTGCTTGCGGTTCTGCCGTCGGCGGGCGCGTGATGGAGCAGGTCATCGAAGGCAGGCGGCGCCGATCGATCCGGCTGCTGCCGAGTATCGTCACCATCCTGGCGCTGTGCTCGGGACTGTCCGCGGTGCGGTTCGGTCTCGAGGGTGAACTGAAGATCGCCCTCGCCATGATCGGCGCGGCCGCGGTGCTGGACACCCTCGACGGCCGGCTGGCGCGGTTGCTCTCGGCGACCACCAAGATCGGCGCCGAGCTGGACTCCCTCTCCGATGCCATCTCCTTCGGGGTGGCGCCGGCGCTGGTGCTGTATGTCGTGCTGTTCAACGGCGAGAGCAGCGGTTCGGGCTGGATCATCGCGCTGCTCTTCGCGGTGAGCGTCGTGCTGCGACTGGCCCGGTTCAACACCCTGCTGGACGACGACACCCGCCCCGATTGGGCGCGTGAGTACTTCGTCGGGGTCCCGGCGCCGGCCGGTGCCCTCATCGCGATGGCGCCGATCGCGGTGTACGTGCAGTTCGGCGACGGCTGGTGGACGAGTTTTCCGGTGGTCGCGGCCTGGACGGTCTTCGCCGCGGCGCTGTGCGTGAGCACCATCCCCACCCTGGCACTCAAGTCGGTGTCGGTCGCTCCGCAGGCCGCCGCGGGCCTGCTGGTGCTGGTCGCGCTGGCCGGCGCGGCGCTGATCACCTACCCCATCGTGCTGCTGCTCGTGCTGATCGTGCTGTATCTCGGGCATATCCCCTTCGCGTGGTACTCGCGGCGCTGGGTGGCGGCCCGGCCCGAGACCTGGCAGTACAAACCGGCCGAGCGCCGCGCGCAGCGCCGGGCCGACCGCCGGTTGACGGTGCTGCGCCGCCCGGAGATCCGGCGGCCGGTGCTGCGCCGCCCCGAGATCCGGCGGCCGGTGCTGCGTGGTGATTCGCGGTTGCGGTTGCGCCGGCCGGGCGGGCGGAACTGAGGGATTCTGTCGTCAACTTCTGGTTGACGGTGATCATGCGTCAACCTATAGTTGACGCATGACAACAGTACGTCTGGACGACCTCATCGACGTCATCAAGAAGGCTCGGCCCGACAACGCCCTGGAACAACTCGCCGACGCGGTGGTCACCGCAGGTCATCTCGGTGAGCTGGCCGACCATCTGATCGGTCATTTCGTCGATCAGGCCCGCCGTTCGGGCGCCTCCTGGACCGAGATCGGTGCCAGTATGGGCGTGAGCAAACAGGCCGCCCAGAAACGCTTCGTGCCCAAGCCGCCGGGTGATCCCTCCGCCGAGATGGACCCCAATGCCGGATTCGGCAAGTTCACCGCGCGCGCCCGCATGGTCGTGGTCGCGGCCCAGGAGGCCGCCAGTATCACCGGCAGTGCCGAGATCTCCCTCGGCCACCTGGTGCTGGGCCTGCTCAGTGAGGCGGACGGCCTGGCCGGTCGGTTGATCGTGGAACAGGGGGTCGCCCTCGCCGATATCGCGAGCGCGGCGCTGACCGCGGTGGGCGGCGACGCGACGGCCGGGCCGGAGGCGCTCAAGGCCGCGACCGCGGCCGGCACGATGAGCGGGCTCGTCCCCTTCGGCGCCGACGCGAAGAAAGCGCTGGAGCTGACCTTCCGCGAGGCCCTGCGGCTCGCGCACAATTACATCGGCACCGAGCACATCCTGCTCGCCGTCCTCGAACTGGAGAACGGCTCGGGTATCCTCAGCGATGCCGGATTGCGTAAGGAGCCGATCGAAACCCGGTTGGCCGAGCTGCTGCGGCAGATCGTCGCCGAGAAGGAATAGCCGTACGCCCGCCCGTGGAGACGCTCGGGACTTCGTGCGGTGTGATCACCGCTATTCGAACCGGCCTGCGGTGAGTCGTGCCGGGTGGCGCCGGCCCACCGCGCCGGTGTTACCGCAGGCGGGGGCTCCGATGCGCCCGATCCGGGCCGCTATCCCGGTAATCTATAGCAATGGCGGATGAAACGGACTCCGACCTGGTGGCCGGTGAGCACCGGGATGATCTGCTGCGCGCATTGACCTACGTCTCCACCGAATCGTTGTCGGACGGGAGCTATGTGGTCAACGGCGATCTACCGCGGGAAGTCGCGCCACCGTTCATTCGCGCCATCATGCGGGTCGAGGCCGAACTGCTGCTGCACGATGCCGAATTCGTCACGATCGACGAGGGTGAGCCGCGCACCCCGGAGGAGCGGCGCGCGGATGCCTTCCTGGCCCTTGCCCTGCGAGTGACCGACAGCCTCTGAATTGTCTTCGGGGCCATCTCCGAAGTAGTGGGGAGGCTGTGTAGTTCTCCGGGCCGATCGAGGTGGACCACAGGCTGCCCCTTCCTGTCTGCTCCGGATGGTCTGCCTCAGTGGGCGGACCGGCCCCGACCCGCCCCGCCGGAGGCGGGGCAAAAGAGCACGACCTTGCACTCGGCACCTGCGAGTGCTAAAAATGGCTTTGGCACTCCCCACCGGAGAGTGCCAAGGTCGGGACGGTGAGATCGGGTACCACGACACCCCTGGTCGTCCGTCGCGGGCACCGAACCTGGCCACAAGCGTAGCTAAGGGTGACCCGACAATGCGGTCATCCTGTGTGTCAGCCTCATTACTTGGAGGATCTCACCACAATGGCCAAGACAATTGCGTACGACGAAGAGGCCCGTCGCGGCCTCGAGCGGGGCCTCAACAGCCTCGCCGACGCGGTCAAGGTGACGCTGGGGCCGAAGGGCCGCAACGTCGTGCTCGAGAAGAAGTGGGGCGCCCCCACGATCACCAACGATGGTGTGTCCATCGCCAAGGAGATCGAGCTCGAGGACCCGTACGAGAAGATCGGCGCCGAGCTGGTCAAGGAAGTCGCCAAGAAGACCGACGATGTCGCGGGCGACGGCACCACCACCGCCACCGTGCTCGCCCAGGCGCTGGTGCGCGAGGGCCTGCGCAATGTCGCGGCCGGCGCGAACCCGCTGGGCCTGAAGCGCGGCATCGAGAAGGCCGTCGAGGCCGTCACCGCCAAGCTGCTCGACTCCGCCAAGGAGGTCGAGACCAAGGAGCAGATCGCCGCCACCGCCGGTATCTCCGCGGGCGACCCGTCCATCGGTGAGCTGATCGCCGAGGCCATGGACAAGGTCGGCAAAGAAGGCGTCATCACCGTCGAAGAGGCGCAGACCTTCGGTCTGTCGCTGGAACTCACCGAGGGTATGCGCTTCGACAAGGGCTACATCTCGGGCTACTTCGTCACCGATCCCGAGCGTCAGGAAGCGGTCCTCGAGGACCCCTACCTGCTGCTGGTCGGCTCGAAGGTCTCCACCGTCAAGGACCTGCTGCCGCTGCTGGAGAAGGTCATCCAGGCCGGTAAGCCGCTGCTGATCATCGCCGAGGACGTCGAGGGCGAAGCCCTGTCGACCCTGGTCGTGAACAAGATCCGTGGCACCTTCAAGTCCGTCGCCGTCAAGGCTCCGGGCTTCGGTGACCGCCGCAAGGCCCAGCTCGCCGATATCGCCATCCTCACCGGTGGCGAGGTCATCAGCGAAGAGGTCGGCCTCTCCCTGGAGACCGCCGGCATCGAACTGCTCGGCCAGGCGCGCAAGGTCGTCGTCACCAAGGACGAGACCACCATCGTCGAGGGCGCGGGCGACGCGGAGGCCATCCAGGGCCGCGTGGCGCAGATCCGCACCGAGATCGAGAACTCGGATTCGGACTACGACCGCGAGAAGCTGCAGGAGCGCCTGGCCAAGCTGGCCGGCGGTGTTGCGGTCATCAAGGCCGGTGCCGCGACCGAGGTCGAGCTCAAGGAGCGCAAGCACCGCATCGAAGATGCCGTGCGCAACGCCAAGGCCGCCGTCGAAGAGGGCATCGTCGCCGGTGGTGGCGTGGCCCTGCTGCAGTCGGCTCCGGCTCTGGAGGACCTGAAGCTCGACGGTGACGAGGCGACCGGCGCGAACATCGTGCGGGTGGCGCTGTCGGCTCCGCTGAAGCAGATCGCCTTCAATGCCGGCCTCGAGCCCGGCGTCGTCGCGGAGAAGGTTTCCAACCTGCCCGCCGGTCAGGGCCTCAACGCCGCGACCAACGAGTACGAGGACCTGCTCGCCGCCGGTGTCGCCGACCCGGTCAAGGTCACTCGCTCGGCTCTGCAGAACGCGGCCTCCATCGCGGCCCTGTTCCTGACCACCGAGGCCGTTGTCGCCGACAAGCCGGAGAAGTCGGCCGCCGCGCCGGCCGATCCGACCGGCGGCATGGGCGGCATGGACTTCTGAGTCCGGTCACCCGGCAACCTTTTCGAATCGCGGGGCCGGTCCACCGTCAGGTGGGCCGACCCCACGCTCGTTCTTGCCCGGCTGCTTGATCGACCGACCTACGGAGTAGAAATTCCGTTGCTGTGGCGAACGTTTCGTCCCTGACGTGATTCTTGCCGGACTTGCCCGGGGTGGAGGGGAGGGCAATCCACATGAGCGGATTCTGGATATTATCAGCGGGGCGAATATTTCTGGTGCGCTCGAAAACTCGGCGGTCAGGGAGAGTTCGTCCTCGATTCGGGTGGGAGGCGTGATGAATCCGAGGCAGCGGGCCGGGGCAGCGATGGTGGGCGCAACGGTGGGTGGCGGGCTGGCCACCGTGTTGCAGCTGACCGTCGCGGTCTGGTCGTGGTGGATAGTGGTGGCGATTGCGGTGGGCGCCGGAATTCTCGCGTGGTGGAGGTTCGGGGGGACGGTCCGTGTCCTGAATCGCCGCAACAACCGTGCCGGTGCCTACCGGAGCGCGGGCCGGGTACAGAAGGCCGTCCCGCTGTTCGAGCGGAATCTCGCGGATGCCGAGCGGATCTTAGGGCCGGACCATCCCGACACGGTGACATTTCGCTACAACCTTGCCGACGCATACCAAGCGGCCGGCCGGTCGGCAGCGGCCATCCCGCTGTTCGAGCAGCATATCGCGCGGCGGGCGGAAACCCTCGGCGCCGAGAACCCGAAGGTTCTGACCTTCCGCAACATCCTCGCAGGCTGTTACGAGCAGGAGTACCGGTTCGACGAGGCGATCGCGTTGTACGAACAGACCCTCAGCGACTCGGTTCGCGTACGCGGGCCCGAACACAGCGCTACCCTGGCTGTTCAAGGTAATCTCGCTTATACCTACCGGAGGGCGGGTCGGTTCGCGGAGGCGGCCGATCTGAGCGAGCTCAATCTCGCAACGACGACGCGGGTTCGTGGACTCGACCATCCGGATACGCTCACGTCCCGCAACAATCTCGCGGGTGTCTATGCGCAGACCGGGCGGTTGAGCGAGGCAATCGCGCTACATGAACAGAATGTCGCCGAGTCGGTTCGAGTTCTGGGACCCGGCCACCGCGACACGTTGGTCAATCAGCTGAATCTCGCCGATGCCTACGAGAAGGCAGGTCGTTCGCGGGAGGCACTCGCGCTGTATGAGAGCCTCGCCGACTCGGTGCGGTCCCTCGGGCCCTCCTACACCGCGGGTGTCCAGGTGAGTCTCACCGCGCTCCGCCGGGAAGTGGGTCGCGCCGGTAGCGACGATCCGCCCGCTCGCTCGGGTGGCCACGACGTCTGATGGGACTATCACCTCGCTGTTCTGTCACGGCGGTGTGCTCACGACCCTTCTCCGGGATGATCGGAATGTGCGGCTCGCCATCGCGCGATAACACCATCGATTTCGCATTGAGTGCCGGGCCGATGGGATCGGGAGTGTGTGTTGAGGTTGCGTAGACCTGCTGCGATACGCTCGAGAACGCTGCTGTCGTAGCATTCGCCTTCCTGCCGAAGGCGGAGCGTGGACACCATCGCGCGATTGGTTTCCCACCTGCCCGCCGGCCAGGGCCTCAACGCCGCGACCAACGAGTACGAGGACCTGCTCGCCGCCGGTGTCGCCGACCTGGTCAAGGTCACTCGCTCGGCTCTGCAGAACGCGGCCTCCATCGCGGCCCTGTTCCTGACCACCGAGGCCGTTGTCGCCGACAAGCCGGAGAAGT
>NZ_JBEXLL010000029.1:0-27247 GCF_040609955.1 Nocardia sp. NPDC004568 | reverse complement strand
AGTCGGCCGCCGCGCCGGCCGATCCGACCGGCGGCATGGGCGGCATGGACTTCTTGAGTCCGGTCACCCGGCAACCTTTTCGAACCGCGGGGCCGGTCCACCGTCATGGTGGGCCGGCCTTCGGTCTTGTTAAGGAACCTTCGGTTTCTACCAGCCCTGCGGTCAACCCGTCGGCGCTACAGAGGCACCGGCTGAAAGCCGGTTTCGCCGATTCTGATCACGCAGGGTCGATCCAGCAATCCAGCCTTGTAAACCGCCTCATCGAGGTGGGGCGATATGAGTAGCATCCAGGTTTTCCATGGAGTAACTGCGCCTACAGGTTTTTCGGTGTTCGCCGCGAGGCGTACGTAGTAGTCCTGGAGTTCCTGGTCGGTTACTACAAAGGTGCGAGGGGGTAGCACCGGAGATGTGTCGATCCACAACAGGGCGAGCCGAATGACGGATGTTTCGTCGAGTGAGTAGGCGATAAGGGACCACCGCGCATGGGTCTGCCCGTTCTGTTCGATCACATCCGCTTGCGCGACGATCCCACCCTGCTGTCCGTCCAAGTGCAAGGCGGTCGGTATGAATACTGCTTCGGCCCTGTGTAAGCCGATTCGATCCTCTAATAGGACCAGGCGCGCGGGCTTCGTTGCGTCGGTCCGAATCGTCTCACGCAAGAGCCATAGCTACAGGCTGTCTTTCGTACGTTCCGGATGTGCGGCACGCCATCAGGACTACGTGGGCGCGAATTCGTTCCTCGAGCCGGTCATGGACCGGCCGCGTCCGCTCCGCGACTCAGTGCGGCTTGGCCGCGTCCACGAATCCTTCGTACGCGTTGATCAACTCCGTCAAACGCGCCTTGGCTTCCCCGTCATTACACTCGCTCCCGAGGCGCCGTAAAAATGGCAACGTATCTGTCGACAACGTCGGAGAGTTATTTAAAGCAGTATCTCGACTTGTTCCGAAAAGATTATTCCACTCGATATCCAACTGCTTCTTTCGGCCGGCTATACTCTTTTGTAGCTTATCGAGTTCTTCTTCGGTAAAAGCGATTTGGTGCTTATCGCGATCCAGGTTCAGCTCCTTTCTTAAATGCTGCTTAAATTTGTCCACCCATTCGGGAGTCATGTTATTCCGCAACTCTAACCATTGCGACTTACTCAATCCTGCCAGTGGGCCGACCGTAACGGTCATCCCGGACCGCGCGTTTGAGCGCTCGGGTGGACTTTCCATGCCCAAAAGTCGAGTCAGATTGCTCTCCGGGGATTTGTCATGACCCGACGACTGCTGCTTATTTGGTTCCGCTGCGGAAAGACGGTCTGTCGTCCTGCTATCGGGACCGGAATTTATGTCGGAGTTCCTTAGCGGCTTTTTTATATGCTTCGACAGGTCATCGAATACTTCGGAGGCGCCTGCGTTCCTATTCGCACTATTGAGCATCTCTTGGGCTTCCCGGGTGGCGTCTGCGGCGTTGTATAAATGACCTCGATTCAGGCCTGCGACCCCGGGCATGGTATTGACACGCAATCTTTCGAGGATATTCAGTACTAGCTGACTGAGGTTAGTCTGAACCACGGTACCAACTCGTCCTATGCCGTCGAAAGTTTGCGGCTATGGTACCCGACCTCGCGGTTGATCAGTCGCCCCTGGTGCGAGGTCGGCAGCCGCAGGGAACCGCGACCGCCACGGTCGGCAAGCGCGGGCAGGTTTGCCTCGCCCGGGCAGGAAGAGGCGGAGCCACTGGTCGTAGTGCATCGGGGTGAAATCGGCGAGGTCGGGCCCGCCTACCGTTATCCGGATGAAGCTGTGGCCGGATACGTTCGGCGGTCGGGTCTCGGCGGTGCAGATCCGCCGCTGCTGCGGCTCGAGGTACGTGGTCCAGTCGTCATGCGCGCCAGGTCGGCAATGCCTGACCTGATGTTGGCGGTCGCCGATTCCCGCCCGTCCGGTTGGGTGACAATGGTCGGATGAGTGGTGGCGTACAGGACAGCGAAACCGATCCCTACCTCTGGCTCGAAGAGGTCACCGGCGAGCGGGCGCTCGATTTCGCCCGGGCGCACAACGAGGCCGTCATGGAGCGGTTTGCCGCGGCCGACCGGTTCGACGTGCTGCAACGCCGGATCCTGGACATGCTGGACACCGACGCCAAGATCGCCTTCCCCGGGCGGCGCGGACAGTGGCTGTACAACTTCTGGCGCGACGCGGCGCATCCGCGCGGTCTGTGGCGGCGCACCACCTTCGCCGAGTATGTGAAAGCCGAACCCGAATGGGATGTTCTCATCGACCTCGACGCGGTCGCCGCCACCGAGGACGAGAACTGGGTCTGGGGCGGTGCCGGAGTGTTGCGCCCGGACCAGAGCCGGGCACTGATCAGCCTGTCGCGGGGTGGCGCGGACGCCAAGGTCGTCCGTGAATTCGATATGGAAACCCGTGAATTCATCGCCCCGGAGGACGGTGGCTACTTCCTGCCGGAAGCGAAGTCGCGGATCAGTTGGATCGATATCGACTCCGTATATGTGGGAACGGATTTCGGCCCCGGCTCGCTCACCGGATCCGGATATCCACGGATCGCGAAACGCTGGCGCCGGGGCACCGCGCTCGACGCCGCGGAAACGGTTTTCGAGGGCGTGGTGACCGATGTCTCCGTCTCGGCGGGTTACGACCGCACCCCCGGCTACGAGCGGCACTACATCGCCCAGGCCACCGATTTCTTCCACGAGGAGGTGTTCCTGCTGGAGGACGACGGTTCCCGAACCCATCTGGAGACCCCGTCGGACGCTGACGAGTCGTGGTACAAGGAATGGCTGCTGGTCCGGTTGAAATCGCCGTGGGAAGTCGGCGGCCGCACATATCCCGCCGGTGCGCTGATCGCCACGAATTTCGCCGCGTTCCGGTCCGGCGAACGGGATTTCCAGGTGCTGTTCGAGCCGGACCCGCACACCTCGCTGCACGGCTACGGCTGGACCGAGAACCACCTGCTGCTGGTGACCCTCGAGGATGTGCAGACCAAGTTGTACGTCCTCACCCCGGATGCCGGGGGCTGGCGCACCGAACCGCTCGCCGATACGCCGGCCATGGCCACCACCGGCATCATGAATCTCGACCCGCTCGAGGGCGGGGACGACTACATGCTCATGACCAGTGGGTTCACCACCCCCACCACCCTGCTGGCCGGGTCGGTCGGTGCGCCGGTGACCGAGTGGAAGCAGGAACCGGCGTTCTTCGACGCGACCGGTATCGAGACCGAACAGTTCTTCGCCCGCTCGGATGACGGAACGTCGATCCCGTACTTCGTCATCCGGCACCGCGATACCCGGGATACCCCGGCGCCCACGGTGATGTCGGGCTACGGCGGGTTCGAGGTGTCGCGGACTCCCGGTTACGGCGGTTCTTCCGGTATCGGGTGGCTGGAAAAGGGTGGCACCTATGTGACGACCAATATCCGGGGCGGCGGGGAATACGGGCCGGAGTGGCATACCTCGGTGCAGAAGGAGAACCGGTACAAGGTGTACGAGGATTTCTCCTCGATCGCCCGCGACCTGGTGGCCCGTGGAATCACCACCGCCGACCGGCTCGGTGCCGTCGGCGGCAGTAACGGCGGCCTGCTGATGGGGGTGATGCTCACCCGTTACCCGGAGTTGTTCGGGGCGATCGTCTGCCAGGTACCGCTACTGGATATGCGTCGCTATCACCGGCTGCTGGCGGGTGCGTCCTGGGTGGCCGAATACGGTGACCCGGATGTGCCGGAGGAATGGGCCTATATCAGCCGGTACTCCCCCTATCAGCGGGCCGCGGAAACCGGTGCGGGCGCCACCTATCCACCGATTCTGCTCACCACCTCCACCCGGGACGACCGCGTCCATCCGGGGCATGCCCGCAAGATGGCGGCGCTGCTGGAGGAGCAGGGGCACCGCGTCTGGTACCACGAGAACATCGAGGGCGGGCACGGCGGCGCCGCCGACAACAAGCAGTCGGCGTTCCAGGCGGCCCTGATCTACGAGTTCTTCACCCAGATGCTCGTCGAGGGCCGGACCTCGGAATGACCGCCGCCGGTCACCGGTCGAGTAGCCACTTCTCGATCCGGTCGACCACGTCGGCGGGTTCGGATATCCAGCCGTTGTGGCCGAGCGGCCGGGGTGCGTGCCAGGTGGTCTTGTCGGCGTTCGGCAATTTGTCCAGCAGATGCCCGGCCGATGTCCGCGGGGCCAGTTCGTCGCCGGTCAGGGTGATCGAGAGGACGGGCAGTTTCAGCCGGGAGAGGCGTTCCTCGTAGTCGATATCGGCGCCGGCCGGGTCGAACCGGCCGGTGCGGGCCAGCCGGGCCCAGTCGGAGACGAGCACCTTGGACTGTCGGCCGAAACCGTTGGGGCCGAGTTTGTCGCCCGGCCATACCCCGGCCAGCCCAGCGGTCAGCGAGACCGCGGCGGTGCCGACCAGCATGCCCGGTGCGAGCAGTCCGCGGAAACCCCGGTAGTAGGGGGTGCCGGACGCGACGAGGATCAGCCCCGCGAGCCGGCCGCGGACCCGCGCCGCGTACAGCGCCGACAGCTGCCCGCCCATGCTGTGACCCAGCACATACGGGGTGCGGTCGGGGAAGCGGGTGCGGACCACCTCGAAGATGGCCGGAAAATCGACCGCGGCGAGTTCGTGGTACCCGTAGGTGCTGGCCGCGCTCGGTTTCGGCGAGCTGGCGCCGTTACCGCGCAGTTCGCCCACCGCGACGTCGATGCCGCGCCGGGCGAGCGCACGAGCGAAATAGAGGTAGTACTCGCCGGGGACACCGAGCCCGGGTATCAGTACCACGACCGGACGAGGTGCATCCGGGGTGACGGGATGGTCGTGCGGTCCCGTGGCCGGCACCAGCCGCACCGGGACGGTGCTGCCGTCCGGCATCTGGATCGCGACGGTCTCCACCGGAACAAGGCTAGCCGCCGGGCAGCCCTGGCCGGTGGCGTGGTCAGGCCCGGATCGCGCCCACGATGATCCGGCTCAGCACCCGGATCACCTCGTCGAGCGGTTGCCGCGGTTCGGCTCCGCTCCATTCGTCCACCACATAGTTGACCGCGCCGATGATGGCGAGCATGCGGAGGTCGTAGTCGCCGGTCGGGATCTCGCCGTGCAGTGCGGCGTCCTCGGCGGCCTTGGCGAGCACCGAACTCCAGGCGCGCCGCGATTCCGTACGCATCTTCTCGACTTTGGTGCCGGCACCGACGACTTCGACGAGCACGACCCGAGCTCGTCGCATATCGGTGCCGATGGATTGCACATAGGCGCGGATGGCGCTGTCGATCCGCGCCAGCGCGCTCTGGTCGGTGCTCTGTTCGAGTGAGGCGAGCACCGCGGTCCGCGATTCCCGGTCGATGAGAGCGAAGAGTTCCACAAGGAGCGATTCGCGGCCGGTGAACTCTTCGTAGAACTGGCGGGAGGACAACCCCGCGTCTTTGCAAATGGCCCCGACCGAGCTATTGGCATACCCGTCTCTCGAAAAAACCGTCAGGCCGGATTCGAGAAAACGAGCGCGTCGCTCGCGTTGCCGATCTTCTACGGGCTGCCCGGCATACCGTCGTCCCGAATTCGCTTCCTGTGACATCGCGCAGAACAATACCGAAAAGCCCGAACCCCTCGACATCGATCGGGTCTTTCGTAGCATGCCGGTAGCACAGTACGGGTTTGCCGAAAGTTGTCTGCCCGCAACTCGGGTCGCCGGTGAAGCTGCCGAATCGGACAATGACCGGATCCGTGCCGGTGCAGCTGATTTTAGAGGGAAATTCTAGAATTATTTCTGTCGGCCCCGCATGACCATTGCAATAACCCGGCAACACATAGTGTTCACCTTATGGGAACCGCGCTGCTCTATGGGCTGGGTACGGCAATTCCATTGCTGATCGGTGCGTTCATCGGTTTGCGAACCACATTGCCCAAGCCATTGCTCGCCTCGCTGATGGCGTTCGGCGCGGGCACCATGATCGCCGCCGTGTCCAACGAACTGTTCGAACCCGCCTTCGTGCAGGCGGGGGCATTCACCGCCGGGGCCGCGCTGTTTCTGGGCGCGACGGTATACGTCGTCGCGAACCGGCTCCTCGAACGCCGGGAGGGTACCGGCGCGGTGGGCTGGGCGCTGATGCTCGGCACCGTGCTGGACGGAGTTCCGGAGAACACGGCGCTGGGGGTCTCGCTGAGTTCGGAGGGCGGACTGGTGCTCCTGGTCGCCATCGCGGCGGGCAACGTGCCGGAAGCCATCGGCGGTTCGGCGCTGCTGCACCGGCAGCGGAACGTCTCCACCGGCAAGGCGTTCACCCTGTGGCTGCTCACCGGCGCGGTGCTCGTGGTGGTGACCGTCGCCGGCAACCTGCTCTCCGAGCACCTCGAACCGACCCATATCAGCGCGATCCAGGCCTTCGCGGGCGGCGCGACCATCGCGGTCCTCGCCGATTCGCTGATGCCGGAGGCGTACCGGGAAGGCGGCTGGTGGGTCGGTATGGCGACATCGGTCGGGTTCCTCGTCGCATTCCTGCTGAGCTGATCGGCGGAGCCGCCGGAAATTCGGTTATCCCATCCGCTCGGCCGGTGCATGATCCGGAAGGTATGGCAGCGAACGCATTCCGCACCGGGCTCCGCCGCACGCCGCGGCCGTCGCCGGTGCGCGCCTTCGAGGCGATATTCGTGGGCGCGGCCACCGCTTTCTACGCCCCCGCACTCGCCACCGTCCTGCCCCAGGCGGTGGCCGGACCCGAACTGACCCGGGCGAATGCCCTGATCACCCTGGTCACCGATACCAGTGTGCTCATCGGCCCGGCAGCGGCCGCGGCGCTGCCGGCGGTATGGCCCTGGCCGCCCTGGCCGGGTCGCTGGTGGTCATCGCCGGTGCCGCGCGATGCGGCCGGCGCCCGGCATTCGCCGACCTGGCCGCCGCTGTCGTTTTCGAGCCGGCCGTCCTGACCGGATACGGCCTGGAGGTGAGCGGGCCGGTCTTGCTGTTCGCCGGTTGCACGATCGCCGGTTTCGCGGTCTCGATCACCGGTACCGTCTGGCAATCGCTGATCCAGGCCGAACTGCCGACCGAGGAACTCGGTGTGTTCAGCTCGGTGGAGGGTTTCCTCGGCGCCGCGGGTGTCCCGGCGGGAATGGTGGCGGGCGGGTGGGCGCTCGACGGGATCGGATACGTGGCCGGCGGGGTGGCGGTCGTGCTGATCGGTTGCGCCGTCGCCGTCCAGATGACCATGCGCACACCCGGGACGGCCCGGCAGGGGCCCGCTCGGCAGCCATAGCACCGTCGCGGCCCGTCAGGGCCCGGAGGCGCCGTCGGCGCGGCACCGGTGTGCTCAACGGCGGGAGGCGGGCGGGTGGCCCCGGCCCCGGCCGGGAGAGTTAGGCTCGACACCGTGACTTCCCACTACGATGTCGTCGTTCTCGGTGCTGGTCCCGGCGGTTACGTCGCCGCGATCCGCGCCGCTCAACTCGGCCTGCGAACAGCGATCGTCGAGCAGAAATACTGGGGTGGCGTATGCCTGAACGTGGGCTGCATCCCGTCCAAGGCGCTGCTGCGCAACGCCGAGCTCGCCCATATCTTCACCAAGGAAGCGAAAACCTTCGGTATCAGCGGGGAGGCGACCTTCGATTTCGGAGCGGCCTTCGATCGCAGCCGTAAGGTCGCGGACGGCCGGGTCAAGGGCGTCCATTTCCTGATGAAGAAGAACAAGATCACCGAGTACGACGGCAAGGGTTCGTTCACCGGCCCCAACGCGCTCTCGGTCGAGCTCAGCAAGGGCGGTACGGAGTCGATCACCTTCGACAACGTCATCATCGCCACCGGCACCAACACCAAACTGCTGCCGGGCACCTCCCTGAGCAAGAACGTCGTCACCTACGAGGAGCAGATCCTCACCCGCGACCTGCCGGGTTCGATCCTGATCGTCGGCGCCGGCGCCATCGGTATGGAGTTCGGCTACGTCCTGCGCAACTACGGCGTGGACGTGCGCATCGTGGAATTCCTGGACCGGGCGCTGCCCAACGAGGACGCCGACGTCTCCAAGGAGATCACCAAGGCGTACAAGAAGCTCGGTATCACCATCACCACCGGTGCCGCCGTGCAGTCCATCGACGACGACGGGTCCAAGGTCACCGTCGCGATCAAGGACAACAAATCCGGCTCGGTCGAGACCGTGACCGTGGACAAGGTGCTGCAGGCCGTCGGTTTCGCGCCCCGGGTCGAGGGCTACGGCCTGGAGAACACCGGCGTGGCGCTCACCGACCGCGGCGCCATCGCCATCGACGACAATATGCGCACCAATGTGCCGCATATCTATGCCATCGGCGATGTCACCGCCAAGCTGCAGCTCGCGCATGTCGCGGAGGCGCAGGGCGTGGTCGCGGCCGAGACCATCGGTGGCGCGGAGACGCTGCCCCTGGGCGACTACCGGATGATGCCGCGCGCCACCTTCTGCCAGCCGCAGGTCGCCAGCTTCGGTCTCACCGAGCAGCAGGCGCGCGACGAGGGCTACGACGTGAAGGTCGCCACCTTCCCGTTCACCGCCAACGGCAAAGCGCACGGACTCGGCGACGCCACCGGTTTCGTCAAGCTGATCTCGGACAACAAGTACGGCGAGCTCATCGGCGGCCACCTCATCGGCCCGGATGTCTCCGAACTGCTGCCCGAACTGACCCTGGCCCAGAAGTGGGATCTCACGGTCAACGAGCTGGCTCGCAATGTGCACACGCACCCGACGCTCAGCGAGGCGCTGCAGGAGGCCATCCACGGCCTGGCCGGGCACATGATCAATTTCTGATCCGCTCGGATCCGCTCGTTCCCCGACCCGGTGTCGTGCCCGCCACGGTGCCGGGTCGGTTCGTGTCCGGACAACCTACCGGGCGATTTCCCGCGTGCGGTGTTCGTGGATGGCCGTGGACAGACGGCCGGATGTGATCACCCGGCGCCGCGGTCGACCCGGCGGCAGGTTCCCGGCGGCGTTCGAGACATGGGTGGGCCGTTTCCTACGCGCCCGGTGCCCGGCACGGTTTCCTCGGTGGCACCGTTCGCCGGCGCGGGCAGCGCGGCGGGGCCGGACGAGCCGGGCCGCTCGCGGTGGATGATTCCGGGATATATTCCGGCGGTGAGCCCGGAACCGCCACCCGCCCGAGCCCGGATACTCGGGATACGCCTGGTTCTCGGCGTGGCCGCGGCCCTGCTGCTGTTCGTACTCCTGGTGATCGCCGTCTTCGTCGACACCCGGATGGTGCGCACCGAGGTGTTGCGCACCGAAACCCAGCCGGCCACCGTCGAGTACGACGGTTCCACCTATTACGCGGGCCTGCTGCGCCGGGAGAGCCTACTGCTGCACCGGCGGCTACCGGATGTGATCGTGGTCGGCCGGGATCCCGGTATGGGGTACGGCCACCCGGTGTACTTCGAGATCCTGGGCAATCGCGACCCCGAACTCGCGTCGGCGCGTTGGAGCCCGGCGGGAGTGGCGATCCGCCTCGACTCCGGGCACGAGGTATTCGTCCCCGCCGACGCTTTCACCGGTGGCCGGTAACCGCACCCGACGACGTGAGGTCGTGTCCGCGGCGAACGGGTTCTCGCCCACCGTGGGTGTTGACGGACCGGGCGGTGTGGTGGTCGCCCGGCACGAGCAGGAGGTCCACACGCCTGCGGCAGCCGGGTGACGCGGGTGATCAGAAATCGTCGCGACGGATGCGGAGCGTGGTGATGGTGGCGGCCAAGCCCTCGTATTGATTGACCAGCAGCACGATTTCGATCAGGCGGCGGTCGTCGTAGTAGGTGGACAGGTGCGCCCAGGCGGCATCGTCGATATCCCGGGTGCGGACCAGTTGATCGACCGCGGTGAGCAGGGCACGGTGTTTGTCGGTCCAGCCGTCGGCGTCGGCTCCGGCCCGGATCCGCTCCAGGATCTCCGGTGTCACCCCCGCCCGCCGGCCCAGGCGGATATGGTGGTCGGTCTCGTACGCGCAGTCGCGCAGATGGGCTACGCGCAGGATGACCAGTTCGGTGTCGTGCCGGCGCAGCCGGCCACCCGGCATCAGCGTTCCGGAGAAGTGCAGCCAGCCGCGGAACAGCCGTCCGGACCGGCCCAGCGTGCTGAACAGCTGCGCGTCGGCGGTACCCGAGGCCCGCGAGAGCACCTGCCAGGCCGCCCAGTTGACCGGGCCCAGCTCGCGGAGGCGGCCGGGGGTTATCCGTGGTCGCTCCTGCGAAACCATCACATCGCCCTCTCCGGTGGGTCTGTCCTACGTTCACGGTGCCGCGCTCCGGGCCCGGGGCGCGGCGATGCTCCCCGAACCTACCCGCCGGTGTGCCGCTCGAACAGACGGCTTTCCGGAGCGGGTGTCACGAGCGGGCCGAATCGCCGTGATCGAGCAGTTCGGAGACCGTGACGAACCGGTATCCCTGGGCGTGCAGTTTCGCGGCGATCGGGACGATGGCCGCGCGCGAGGCCGCCCGGGAGGCGTACATGGTGTGCAGCAGGATGATCGACCCCGGGCGTACCTGATCGACGGTGGCGTCGACGATGTCCTGGGTGGAGGTGTTGCCGTCCTCGGGTTCGACATCCCAG
This sequence comes from Nocardia sp. NPDC004568, assembly GCF_040609955.1. Lineage (NCBI taxonomy): Bacteria > Bacillati > Actinomycetota > Actinomycetes > Mycobacteriales > Nocardiaceae > Nocardia > Nocardia sp. NPDC004568. The sequence goes on along the minus strand of NZ_JBEXLL010000029.1, from coordinate 16,694 downwards.
GTGACCGTGGTGCGGTCGTGGTCGGCGAGGTAGTTCGGCAGATTCCACAATTTCTTGCCGTAGGGCGGCCGGAAGGTGATGTCACCCTGGTAACCGGTGGCCCGTATCTCCGTATCGGTACGTTCCACCTCGTCGGCGACTGTGTCGGAGGAGACCAGCACCATCCGCCGATGGGTGTAGGTGTGGTTGCCCATCTCGTGACCGGCCGCCACGATCGCCCGGCCCAGGTCGGGGCGGGCGGCCAGATCGCGGCCGTTGAGATAGAAGGTGGCGGGGATACCGGCGGTGGCCAGCAGATCGAGCACCTCGGGGGCGCGCTCGGACGGCCCGTCGTCCAGCGTCAGGGCCACCACTTTCTCGCTGGTTTCCACGCGGTCCACCAGCCGCCCGGCCAGCTGGTAGGTCCGCGAGTTCATCAGGAAATAACCGCCGACCGCGACGATCAGTACCGTCACCACGGCGATCGCCGATCCTCCCACCCACTTTCGCATCCCAGATGTATATCAGGTGCCGGGCGGCCTGTGTAGGAGTGCGCCGCAGACCTCGAGCGGTGTCAGGTGTGGTGGATCGGTCTGCGTCAGCGGCGGCGCATGAAGGCCACCAGGCAACACTCCTTGGTGGTCTTGCTGTCGACACTCCGTTCGACCACGCTGACCAGCTCCCACCCTTGGGATTCGAGCAGTTCGATGCCATTGAGCAGGTGGACGACGGGTTCGAAGAGGACGGACGTGCTGCCGCCGATCTTTCGGTACTCCACCCGAGGACGCGAGCTGAGAGCGAGATTCCGGCGCGGGTAGGAACGTAGGTCCACGGTGCCGTCGAGCACGGCGATCACGTCGAAAACCGGGCCGGGTAGGGAATCATGCACATCCCCATCCTGAACGCCGGGCGTGCTCGACACACCCGATTACTCACCGAACCGACCACGACTCGGGCTCGATCACGCCCTTCTCGGAGCCGCGGACGCCGCGCCCGATCCGGCGACCGGACGCAGCGTTCGTCACGGAGCAGGCTGCCGAGGCAGGACTGCACTGCCGACCTCCGGAGCGGCTCGAGAAAGGTCCGCGATGGCGGGTCCGGCTCGCAGTGCTTCTCCGGCTTCGGCTACCTGCGCTTCCCGCACGGCCGGGTAGCCGACAGGTGAGAAGCGTTGCCGATCGGGCGACGACCTGGACAGGCTGCCGTGGCGGAGTCGACGCGACCATCACGCGGTGCGATTCGTCCGATCGGCTCCTGTGCCGGTGTTCTTTCCGCGGCGTTCGCGTTTGCCGCGCGCGACCTCGGTCGCGAGGGCGTCGAGGGGCTGGGCGAATCCGGCCAGCGGATCCACGAGTTCGGCGAGCCACTCCCGGGCGGCGGCGGGCCCGTCGGGGTCCAGCGCGTAGAACCGGCGGTTGGCTTCCGAGCGCACGCGGACCAGTCCGGCTTCCCGTAAGACCTTGAGATGCTGGGATACCGCGGGCTGCGATATCGGGGTGTGTCCGCGGATCTCCTCGACGAGGGCGCCGGCGGACCGTTCACCGCCGGCCACCAGCTGCAGTATCGCGCGGCGTACCGGGTCGCCGAGAGCCTCGAACACGCGGGCCGGGGATGGCCGGCTCATCAGGACTGTTCCTCCTCCTCTGGGGCGACGGTGTAGAAGCCGGTGGTCGCCGCGGCGCTCGCGTGGGCCTGCGCCGGGTCGTCACCGTCGGCGATCGCCGCCTCCGCCCAACCGGTCGCCGCGGTGCGGACGAATTCCAGTCCCTCGGCGGTGGCCGGGAATTCCAGCGCGACCGCCGGGTCGACTGCCGCGCCCGTGTCCAGATGCAGGCCCAGGCCCATGAGGGCCAGGTCCCAGCCGACACCCACCGCGCCGGGGCCGAATTGTTTCCACATATCCGGATCGACCGGTGCTTCGTGCACCAATTCCAGGGTGGTGCCGGACGTGCCGGGTTCGAGCCGGATTTCGAGCCAGGAAACCATGGGACCCATCTCCCAGGTCACCGCGAACCGTTTCGGTCGTTCACATTCTTCGACCACACCGCCGGCATTTCCTTCGAGCTGGTACCGGCCGCCGACAGTCAACTCGCCGGTGATCGGCAGGAACCAGCGTGGAATCCGTGCGATATCGGTGAGTGCCTCCCACAGATCGTCCGGGTCGGTGGCGTAAGTGCGCCGCGCCACCGCGATCCGGGTGACCGCTCCCTGTCGTTCCGCGGTGCGGACCTCCCGGGTGACCAGTCCTGCGATGGCAGCGGGGTCGCTGAGTAGGCTCATGTCTTCCTCCCTTTATAAGTTTTAACTTATATTAGCGTGACACTGCCGGTGGCGCCAGGCGGGGCGTGTCGGGTGCGGGCCCGGGGGCGGAAAGGCGGTTGCGGCAACGGTTTCGGACCGGCGGCGCGGCCGCGGGCCGGGAAATCGGCCGTGTTTATCCGGACGCTCGGCGGGATAAAGTGGCGGGCGGATCGCGGGGTGGGATTCCGCAGCCGAATTCGTTATCACCGGACCCGCGCGCGGTCCGGTCCGAGGCGACTGCGCCCGGCTCGGGCAGGCAATGGATCAATTCGCTACTCCAGTGGTAGCGAAATACTGGTTAGCAATTTGTGGAGAGCTTGTAGTCCTACGATCGGTCAACAAGCCGGAGTCGCAACGAAGGAGCCAGATATGCAAGAACTGGTGCCCCGCTTCGATATGCATGATCCGATGGGCGCGGCGGTACACGACTCGGCGCCGGGGGCCCGGCGGCGCGCGTTCCACCGGTCCGTCGCCCGGCCCGGTCCGGTCGCGGGTGCGCTCGGCTGATGGCGGAGCACGATTCCGGGATCGGCCGCAAGATAGCCTATTACCGGGCGCGAAAAGGTCTGTCGCAGCGCGACTTCGCGCCGCTCATCAAACGGTCGGAAGCCTGGGTCTCGCAGGTGGAGCGCGGCGTGCGCCCGGTCAAGGCGCTCGATGTGCTCGAACGGATCGCCGACGTCCTCGAGATGCCCGTCGCCGAGCTGGCGCCGTCGGCGCCCACGGCGCAGGCCGAACAGATCCCGGCCGACGCGGTCCGGCTACGGTTACTGCTCACCGGTAACCACGCCCTGCGGGCGATGGCCGCCGGTGCGGGCGCCGGTTCGGATATCGACCGCCTCGCCGACAGCGCCGACGCGGCGTGGACGTACACCCGGCTGGGCCACTACAGCGAGCTGCTGGAGCTGCTCGAATCGCTGCTTCCCGAACTGGCCGCGGCGACCGTGCACGCCGGCTCCCGCCGCGCCGAGGCCCTGCTCGCCCACACCTGTCAGGCCTACGCCGTCGCACTCGCCGATCTACAGCAGTTCGACGCCGCCTGGGTCGCCGCCGAGCGGGCGATCACCGCGGCTCAGCATGCGGCGGACCCGGTCCTGGTGGCGGCGGGCGCTTTTCGTCTCGTGCTCGTGTTCCACCGTTCACACCGCCTCGACCAGGCGAAACATACCGCGGAAACGGCGCGCGAGGCACTCGAGGAGCTCATCGGTCGGGGGGTGCCGCAGGCCGCGAGTGTGTACGGCGCGCTGACCCTGGAACTCGCCCTGATCGCGGCGCGCACGGAAGAGGTCGAACAGGCCTACGAGATGGTCGCCGCCGCCCGCGCGACAGCGGCCGGCCTCGGCGTGGACCGCGACGACCACCATACGGAATTCGGTCCCACCGCCGTGGATCTGCACGAGGTCGCGGTCGCGGTGGAACTCGGCGACGCCGGCACCGCGATCAGGCTCGCCGGGAAGATCGACCGGGAGCGGCTCTCACCCGGGCACCACGGCCGACTGCTCATAGATACCGCCCGTGCGTGGGCGCAGCGTCGCAGTCCCGAACGCGCACTGGCACTCCTGCTCGAGGCCGAAGTGGTCGCCCCGGAACAGCTCTATCAGCACAAAGCGGTCCGGTCGACGACCGCGGACCTGCTCAGTATGGACCGGGCGACCCCCGGCCTCGGCGAATTCGCGCAGCGGATCGGCGTGGACGCGGCACTCATCCAACCGGCGACGGCTCGTGCCGGTCAGGCGCGCAGCGGTCTACGCGCCGCCCGCGGTCCACGCGTGATCTGAGCCGGGCCTAGCCGGCGGCCGGTGCGACGGGCCAGACTTCTTTCAGCTCGGCCGCCGCTGCCGCCGCCTGCCGGATACCCGACTCGTAGGCCGGGACGAGCGCGGTGTCGGCGAAGAGGTCGGCGCCGAACGCGGCGGCGGCGAGCTCGTCCGGACGGACCGAGATCTCGCGGGCCGGTCCGAGTTCCCGGTCGGCACGGGTGCGCGGATACACATGCGCCAGCGGTTCCAGGATCACGATCACATCGTGGCCGACGGCGAGATCGGCGTTGACGGTGGAGCGAACCCCGCCGTCGATGTAGTGCCGGCCGGCTATCTCGATCGGCGGGAATACGCCGGGCACCGCCGTACTCGAGGCGAGCGCCTCGACAAGGGTGGCGGCTCCGCCCCGGGTCCAGGCGGTGAGTGTCCCCGACCCGATATCGATGGCGGTGATCCGCAGATCGCGCTCGGGCCATTCGGCGAAGCCGACGAGGGAGCCGATGCGCTCGATGTGCACCGCCGGGTCGCCGGCGTCGGCGCCCAGTGCGAGTTCGCCGACCCGCTGGAGTACCAGGTCGCGATCCTGGTCGACGGCGCGCAGCAGCGAAGCGATCTCCAGCAGTGGCGCGTAGTTGTGCCGGGCCGGTTCGGCGTCACGCGGTCGTGGGGTCAGCAGCGTGGCGATATCGATTCCGGAGGCGAGGGCCGAGCCGACGATCGCTCCGGCGGAGGTGCCGATGATGCGGTCGGCCAGCGACAGATCGATCCCGGCGTCGCGTAGGCCGATCGCGAGGCCGCTCAGCCAGGCGATACCGACCGGGCCGCCGCCGCCCAGGACCAGCGCGATCGTGGGTTTTGCGGAGGGTCCAGCGTCAGGCATGGCACGAGATTAGCCGCACCGGGCAGGATCCGCCGGGCGCGACCGGTCGGTATCGGGAAGGCCGGCGGGCGGCCCCGGCGGTTCAGGGCGTGTGCCGGATCACGGTGCGCTCGACGGTGCGGTCCGGTACAAATACTACGTACACCATACGGTGTTTCTGGAAAACGGAGGTCATATGCGAATCACCGGATCCGCCATCTCGCTGAACGTCGCCGACCCGGCCGCCTCGGCCGAGTTCGTCACCACCCATTTCGGCTTCACCGAACAGATGGCGGCCGACGGTTTCGTCTCGCTCGCCCACCCCGAAGCCGGGATGCACCTCATCTACCTGCGCACCGGCCTGTCCACCTTCAAGCCCGAACGCGCCGCCGGCTCGGCGGGGGACGGGCTGCTCGTGGTGTTCACGGTGGCCGATATCGACAGTGAATACGCACGCCTGCGGAAGGAGGGCGCTCCGATCGTCACTCCTGTCGAGACCGAGGAATGGGGGGAGCGCTACTTCCAGACGACCGATCGGAACGGGATCATCTACCAGCTCGTGCAATGGGTCTGACACCCGCACGGGTGCCGTGAAGTGTGTCGGCGCCCCGGAATCCGGGGCGCTGATTCACGATTCGCCTGAACCGCAGGTCATATGAGTGGTACGAAAGTGGCTGGCGGGCCATGATCGACATGGGGGTCGGTGGTGGCATGAGGGGCAACGACACACGGCAGAGGTAGAGCACGATGCTGGTGAAGGTCGACGATCGGGCGGAACTATCCGCGGCCGAAGAGGAATTCGTGGAATGCCTGCGGCAGTTGCCGACGACCGGCCTGGCCATCGTCGACCTGCGCATCGGCACCCAGCGCGGAACCCGGCAGATCGGGGCGGTGATCTGGACACCCCAGGGTGTCCTGGTGATCGAGGTGGTCGGGTTCCGCAGCCGGCAGAGCGGTGTGCTGACGGTATCGCAGGACCGGCCGTGGCGGGTGGGGGAGACCGCCGCGGATCTGGCACTGGAATTCGGTGTGAATCCGATACGACAGTTGGAGAGCGCGGTGCGGGAAGTCGAGCTGACCTTCGAACGGGCCACCTACGATCCCGGACAGCTGTGCGGCGCGGTGGCGCTGGTGCCCATGCGGGGCGTGGTACTGCGACCCGGCCGGGAAACACTGCGGCCGGGCCTGGACGTGGTGGTGGGGAATGCGGTCGAATCCACCGAACTGCGGATCTTCCTGGAGAACTTCGCGCCCGGGCCACCGCGCTGGACGCTGGGCCGGGTCTGCGCCGCCACCCGGGCACTCACCGGCTGGGCGCCGGATCGCGCCGAACTGATCGCTGCCGGTTTCGAGGACAAACTGCCCGAGCCGCCGAGGAAACCCCGGGCGCGGCCCGGCTGGCGGCGCCCCGATTCCGGGCATACCCAGGACGTCATCGGCTGGGCGGTACTGGGAGTCGCGGTCCTGGGGGTACTGATAGTGCTGGGTGCCATCGCCGGTTCCCTGCTCGCCGACGGTCCCGCCGCCGAACCGGCGGCGCCCAGCAGCACCGTCGAGCCGACGGTGCCCGTGCCCGCACCTGGTGGGCCGGTGGAGTGCTGGCCGTTGCAGCCGGATTGCTGAGGCGGTAGCACCCGTCCCGGACAGTGGCGGGCGACGTGGAACCAGAGGTGCGAAGCTACGGTTGCGTACCCGGCGCCGGGTCCGGCACCCTTCAGTTCGTACGATGTCAAAAAGCCGGTAACCATGCGGTCGGCAGGCCGCCGACCGTACCGACCAGGAGGACAGCCGTGGGTCATTACCAGGCGAATCTGCGTGATATCGAGTTCAACCTCTTCGAGGTGTTCGAACTGGGCAAAATCCTCGATGCCGGTGCGTACGGGGATCTGGACACCGATACCGCGCGGGAGATCCTGGCGGAGGTGAAGCGCTTGGCCGAGGGGCCGGTGGCGGAGTCCTTCGCGGCCGCCGACCGGTATCCGGTGGAGTTCGTCCCGGACACCCATTCGATCACCGTCCCGGAACCGTTGACCAAGACCGTGCACGCCATCCGGGAAGCCGGATGGAACCGCCTCGGCAAACCCGAGGAGATGGGCGGGATGCCCGCCCCCGCCGCGCTGTGCTGGGCGGTGAGCGAGATGATCACCTGCGCCAATCCGGCCGCGGTGTTCTTCGATATGGGCGCGGTGATGGCACAGGTCCTGTTCGGCATCGGCACCGAACAGCAGAAGCATTGGGCGGCGGCCGGTTTCGATCGGCACTGGCAGGGCACCATGGTGCTCACCGAGCCCGACGCGGGCTCGGATGTCGGTGCGGGCCGGGCCAAAGCGGTCGAACAGCCCGACGGCACCTGGCATATCGACGGTGTCAAACGTTTCATCTCCGGCGCCGATGTCGGCGATACCGCGGAGAACATCTTCCACTTGGTGCTGGCGCGGCCCGAGGGCGCGGGGCCGGGTACCAAGGGCCTGTCGCTGTTCTACGTACCGAAATTCCTGTTCGATCCGCAGACCCTGGAACTGGGCGAGCGCAACGGCGTGTACGTGACAGGTGTCGAACACAAGATGGGCCTGAAGTCCTCGCCCACCTGTGAACTCACCTTCGGTGGCGAGAAGCCCGCCGTGGGCTGGCTGGTCGGCGACACGCACAACGGGATCGCCCAGATGTTCAAGGTCATCGAGAACGCGCGGATGATGGTCGGTGTCAAATCCAGTGGGACCCTGTCGACCGGCTACCTGAACGCGCTCGCCTACGCGAAGGAACGGGTGCAGGGCGCCGACCTGACCCGGATGACCGACAAGACCGCGCCCCGGGTTCCGATCATCCGGCATCCCGATGTACGACGCAGTCTGGCCATGCAGAAGGCCTATGCCGAGGGGATGCGCGCGGTCTACCTCTACACCGCGATTCACCAGGACGCCGATGTGGCGCAACTGGTTTCCGGGGTGGACGCCGACACCGCGCATCGGATCGACGATTTCCTGCTGCCCATCGTCAAGGGCGTCGGTTCCGAGCGGGCCTATCAGTACCTGACCGAATCGCTGCAGACCCTGGGCGGTTCGGGCTACCTGCAGGACTATCCGATCGAGCAGTACATCCGCGACGCCAAGATCGACTCGCTGTACGAGGGCACCACCGCCATCCAGGCCCAGGATTTCTTCTTCCGCAAGATCATCCGGGACAAGGGCGCCGCGGCGGGACAGATCTTCGGCCGGATCACCGATTTCCTGGATGCGCCCACCGGCCGGCTGGACACCGAGCGGGCCCTGCTGCGCACCGCGTTGGCGGATGTCCAGGCGATGGCCGGATCGCTGACCGGCTATGCCGTCGCCGCCCAGTCCGACCCCACCGAGCTGTACAAGGTGGGGCTGGGTTCGGTGCGGTTCCTGCTGGCGGTGGGCGATCTGCTGATCGGCTGGCGGTTGCTGGTGCAGGCGGAGGTCGCCACCGCGGCACTGGCCACGGCGGACGAACGCGATCGGCCGTTCTACACGGGCAAGGTAGGGGTGGCGAGTTTCTTCGCGAAGAACGTGCTGCCCACCCTCGCCGCGACCAAGGAGATCATCGCGGCGATCGACACCGACATCATGAACCTGCCCGAAGAGGCGTTCTGATCCGGCCGGTGCGTAGCGGCGGTCAGCCGGTGCCCGGGCGAGGTGTGCGCGGCGGCGCCGCGCCGGTGAGCGCGTCGGCCAGTGCGCGCAGGCCGCCGATGGCCGCTGTCAGACTCCGTTGATCCGCCGGAGTGAGCGTGCCGAGGGCGTCGAGAACGAGCTGGGTGCGCACCGCTTCCATCTCGCGGGCGTGCGCGATGGCCTTATCGGTGGGCCGGATCCGGCTGCAGCGGCGGTCCACGGGGTCGGGTTCGCGGTCGATGAGACCGTATTCACCCAGCTGGCGCAGGGTCACGCTCATATTGCTCGGCTGCGTACCGGTCAGTGCGGCCAGTTCGCCCGCCGCGGCGCCGGGGTTGTGCACGATGATGCGCAGCGCCTCGAACTGGGTGTCGGTGAGCGGTTCGGCGCCGGTGAGGCGTGGGGTGGCCTTACGAACCGCCCGCGCGACCTCGCGCAGCGCGTGGTCCAGCGCGCGAAGATCGGTGGAGTTGCTGCTCACCGGTCCATGATAACTTATGTATGCATAAATAAGTATCTAGGAGGAGGCACCGTGCTACCGATCCGAACGCGCCCCGGAGTCTCCGGGCTGCTGCTGGTGGTGCTGGCACTGCTCTCGGCGGCGGCGCCGTTCGCGGTCGACATGTATCTGCCGGCGTTCACCGAACTGGCCGCCGACCTGGACACCAGCGCGGCGAGTGTGCAGCTCACGCTGACCGCGTTCCTCGTCGGGCTTGCCGCGGGCCAGTTGCTCATCGGTCCGCTCTCGGATCGGTACGGCCGGCGCCGGCCACTCGTCCTGGCCACCGCGATCACCGTCGTCGTCACCGTGATCTGTGCGCTGGCGCCCACCATCTGGCTGCTCGTCGCCATGCGTTTCGTCCAGGGCCTGACCGCCTCCGCCGGGCTGGTCATCGGTCGCGCGGTCGGCGCCGATCGCACCGAAGGAGCGGCCACCGCCCGGATCTTCACCCTGTTCTCCGCCATCGGCGGTATCGCCCCGGTGGTCGCACCGCTGCTCGGCGGTGTGCTGGTGACGGCCGGCTGGCGGGCCGAGTTCTGGGTGCTGAGCGGGATCTTCGCGCTCATGTTCCTCGGCGCGCTGGTCGTGGTGCCGGAATCGCTACCGCCGGAGCAGCGCCACCGCGCCGGGTCCGCCGGCACCTTCCGTACCCTGCGCGGTATCGGCTCCGACCGTGGCTACCTCGGTCACATCTTCGCCTTCGCGCTCGGGTTCGCCGGGATGATGTCCTATATCTCGGCTTCGCCGTTCGTGATCGAGAACGTGCTCGGCATGTCCAACCGCGTCTACACGATCGTGTTCGCGACCAATGCCGCCGGCATGGTGGCGGCCGGGGTGGTGATCTCCCGGCTCGTCGGCCGATTCGGTCCGGCGCCGATCCTGCGGATCGGACAGCGGGTGATCCTGACGGCCGCGACCGTGCTGCTCGTATTGCTGGCCACCGGTGCGTCGGCGGTGCTGGTGCTGCCCGTCCTCTTCGTGATGGTGGCCGCCACCCCGACGGTCATGGGTACGGCCAGCGCCCTCGCGATCGGTCGCGCGCGCCATGCCGCCGGTTCCGCCTCGGCGCTGATGGGCGCGCTGCAGTTCGCGCTGGGCGCGGTGGTCTCCCCGCTGGTCGGTCTCGGCGGGCCCGCCACCGGGGTACCGATGGGTGTGGTGATCGTGGTCTGCGCCTGCCTGGGCATCGTCGCGCGGCGGATGGGGGCCACGGCGGGTGCGGTGGTCCGGCAGGAACCGGAGCCCGCCCACGCGTGATCCCGGGGTGCTTTCGGATACGCGCAGGTGGCCGCTACCTTTCGGCGACCGGACGATCCCACCGGCGGGTGGCGACCGGGGCATGACGCACAATGCATGGCGTGACAGTTGAGCTGCTGATTCTCTTGGTCGTCATTGTCACGGCGCTGGCTTTCGACTTCACCAACGGTTTCCACGACACAGCCAATGCCATGGCGACCTCGATAGCTACCGGGGCGCTGCGTCCCAGAGTCGCGGTCACCTTGTCCGCGGTCCTCAATCTGGTGGGCGCGTTCCTGTCGGTGGCCGTGGCGGCGACGGTGGCCGAGGGGATCGTGCGGCTCGGTGCTGTCTCCGGGCACGACCTGCTGCTCATCGTCTACGCCGGACTGGTCGGCGGCATCCTCTGGAACCTGCTCACCTGGTTGTTCGGCCTGCCGTCGAGTTCCTCGCACGCGCTGTTCGGCGGTTTGATCGGCGCGACCCTGGCCGCTCTGGGCTGGAACGGGGTGGTGTGGGTCTCCGCCGAGGGCGGCGTGATCAACAAGATCGTGATCCCGGCGCTGCTCGCGCCCGTCGTCGCCGGTCTCGTCTCCACCATCGGGACCTGGTCGGTGTACCGGATCACGCGCGGCGCCGACCCCGACAAGGTGGCCACCGGATTCCGGTGGGGTCAGGTCGGCTCGGCGTCGCTGGTGTCGCTGGCACACGGCACCAACGACGCGCAGAAGACGATGGGCGTCATCTTCCTGGCCCTGGTCGCCTACGGCGAGTTGTCCCCGGACTCCACCATGCCGCTGTGGGTGATGGCCGCGTGCGCGTTCGCGATCGCGGCCGGCACCTATCTCGGCGGCTGGCGGATCATTCGCACCCTCGGCAAGAAACTCGTCGACATCGATTCCCCGCAGGGACTGGCGGCCGAATCGGCCTCCGCGGCGATCATCCTGACTTCCGCGCATTTCGGGCTGCCGCTCTCGACGACGCAGACCGTCACCGGCGCGATCCTGGGTACGGGCCTCGGTAAGGGCGCGGAGGTGCGCTGGGGGGTGATGGGCCGGATGGTCGTGGCCTGGCTGCTGACGCTGCCCGCCGCCGGTATCGTCGGCGCGTTCTGCTGGGCACTCGCCTACTACATCGGGGGACTGGCCGGGGTGCTCGTGGTCTTCACGCTGCTCATCGCGCTGGCTACCGTGATCTATCGGCGTTCGCTGCGGGACAAGGTCTCCAGCGGCAACGTCAACGCTCCCCCCGGCGCCGACCCGGGGCCGGGCGGCAACTCGCCCGCGCAGCAGCCACGGGTCGCCGGGTCGACATCCGAGGAGGCGTAATGAATACCGTACTGACGAATCTGCGGTCGCTGGGGGAGGTGACGCTGGCCGCGCTGGTGCTGGGCGCCGGGTTGCCCATGGTGTTCGCGCTCGGAGTGCGGCTGTGGTCGGCCGCGGTGACGACCGGGCCGGACGGATCGGTACGGCGGAACCCGGCCGCCCTGGCCGGCGCGTACCTGTGCCTGATCGCCGTGCTGGCGGTCGTGGTCGCCGCGGTGCTGTTCGTCGCGAAGGCGTTCCTGGCCGACCGGCTCGGTATCCACGTGTTCGGGCAGGCGTGATGACCACCGGAGACGAGCTGCCATCGCCGCGCTCGGGACTGCTGGCCCGGGTGCTCGCCTGGCTGCGCGCCGGGTATCCGCAGGGCGTGCCCCGATCGGACTATGTGGCGCTGTTCGCCGTACTGCACCGGGACCTGACCGAGTACGAGGTGGTGCTGGTCGCCGAGGAGCTGGTGCGTGACCGCGGGGACCGGGAGATCACCCACGACGAGGTCGAGGCCGCGGTCAGCCGGCACGCCCGGGAGCAGGCGGGTCCGGAGGACATCGCCCGGGTGGCCTCGCATCTGGCCGCCGGCGGCTGGCCGCTGGCCTCGCCACTGTCCGAGATCGCACAGCCGGACGGGGACCGCTGATGGCCCCGAACGTGCTGCGTTCGATCGTCGACTGGTTGCGGCGCGGTTATCCGGAGGGTGTTCCGGAGTCCGATTACATCCCCTTGGTCGCGCTGTTACGCCGCCGGCTGACCGACCAGGAGGTGCAGGAGATCGTGGCGGAAGTGCTGCATTCACCGGATCGCCCGGTCGACCGCACCGATATCCAGGTGATGATCACCGAAGTCACCGACGAGATGCCCTCGGAGGTGGATCTACAGCGGGTGCTGTCCCATCTGGACCCGCCCGAATGGCCCGGCTGAACCGGGGCGCGGTACCCGAAGCGAAATTCTTGCTAACCCGGTTATCGCATCGTGCGAACGACCCCTAAGCTGGACATATGGCCAAGACTTATGTCGGCGCCCGGTTGCGGCAACTGCGGACCGAACGCGGGCTCAGCCAGGTGGCACTGGCCCAGCAACTGGAGATTTCGGCGAGCTATCTCAATCAGATCGAGCACGATGTCCGGCCGCTCACCGTGCCGGTTCTGCTGCGGATCAGCGAGGTCTTCGGCGTCGAGGCCACTTTCTTCTCCCCGCAGGACGACACCCGGCTCATCGCCGAACTGCAGGAAGTGGTGATGGACCAGGAGCTCGGTATCGAAGCCGACGCCCGGGAGATCGCGGAGATGGTGTCGGCCCATCCGAGCATGGCCCGGGCCCTGGTCAATATGCACAACCGCTACCGCAACACCAGCGCGCAGCTGGCCGCGGCCACCGAGGACAGATTCGCCGACGGCGCGGGCAGCGCCACCATCAGCAAACCGCACGAGGAAGTACGCGACTACTTCTATCAGCGGCAGAACTACATCCACGAGCTCGATACCGCCGCCGAGGAACTGGCCAACCGGATCCGCTTCCACAACGGCGACGCGCACAGCGAGATCCCCAAGGTCCTGCGCACCCACGGGGTGCGGATCGTGGAGCGGATCGACCTCGGCGAGGGTGTCCTGCACAGGTACGACCCGGACAATCAGGTGCTCGAGATCGCGCCGCATCTGTCCGGTGGGCAACGGCTGTTCAAACTGGCCGCCGAGCTGGCCTATTTCGAATGCGGGCAATTACTGGACAAGCTGGTGGACGAGGGGAATTTCTCCGGTCCGGACGCGCGCAAACTCGCCATGCTGGGCCTGGCGAACTATTTCGCCGCCGCCACCGTGCTGCCCTACACCTATTTCCACGAGGTCGCCGAGGGTTTCCGCTACGACATCGAACGCCTGTCGGCGTTCTTCGCGCAGAGCTACGAGACCGTCTGCCACCGGCTGTCCACCTTGCAGCGGCCGGAACTACGCGGGGTGCCCTTCTCCTTCGTCCGGGTGGACCGGGCCGGCAATATGTCGAAACGGCAGTCCGCCACCGGTTTCCACTTCTCTTCCAGCGGCGGTACCTGTCCGCTGTGGAATGTGTACGAAACCTTCGCCTATCCCGGCAAGATCATGACGCAGATCGCGCAGATGCCCGACGGCCGGAAATATCTGTGGGTGGCGCGCACCGTCGAACGTCGCGCGACCCGGTACGGGCAGCCCAGTAAGACCTTCGCGATCGGGCTGGGCTGCGAGATCCGGCACGCCGCACGGGTGGTGTACGCCGACGGTATCGATCTGCGGGAGGCCAACGCCACCCCCATCGGCGCGGGCTGCCGGGTCTGCGACCGCGCCAACTGCCCCCAGCGCGCCTTCCCCCCGCTCGGTAAAACCCTCGATATCAGCGAACACCGGAGTTCGGTCTCCCCATACGTCCTGAAATAGACGGGGCCACAGCGTCGGTCAGCTCGGCTCCCGGCCCGGCGTCTCCAGCTCGGAGATCAGCACGGTCGGGGCCAGATGGCCGCGCAGCCGCCGATCGATCTCACCGGCCACCGGGATGACCACCGAGGCGGCCGAGGTGGCCACGGCGTCGACCAGAATCGCCGGCCAATCCGGGGTCTGCGTGGTGGCCAGGGCCGCGATCACCGCGGCGGTCACCGGATCGCCCGCGCCGGTCGGATTACCGCTCAGCGGTTCCGGCAGCCGGGCCTCCCAGGATCCGTCGGGGGTCACCGCGACCATGCCCCGCGGCCCCCGCGTGATGATCACCGCCCCCACCCCGCGATCCACCAGCGGCCGGGTCGCGGTGACCAGCGCTTCCGGGGATTCGGGGCGGCAGTGGGTGAGCGATTCGAATTCGTCGAGGCCGGGCAGCAGGACCACCCCGGGCACCCGGGAGGCCATTCGCAGCGCCGGTCCGTGCAGGTCACAGACCGTCGGCACGCCGGCGGCCAGGGCGGTATGGGCAATGCGGGCGGGTAGGCCGGGATCGATACCGTCGGGTAGCGATCCGGCGATCACCAGGCCGGAGATATGCGTCAGCATGCCCGATACGCGGACTTCGAGTTGTTCGGAGGCGTGTGGATTCGAAATCCGCGCCCCCGGTTCGCGCAAGGCGGTCGCGGTGCCGGTATCGGATTCGCTGATCACCACGGTGCGCCGGACCCACGGCAGCGCGTGTACGAAATCCACCGGCATCTCGGCCTCGGCCGCGGCGGCGAAGGCGTGATCGGCGAAGCCGGTGGCCCGGGCGTAGCGGCCCAATTGGTTGAGCACTCTGGTGACGTTGATGCCCTTACCGCCGAGGCGCTGCTCCACCGAGCGCACCCGGTGGGCCTGCCCGCGGGTGAAATTCTCGACGCGGTAGGTCACATCGTAGGCGGGATTCATTGTCACGGTGAGGATCACGAGAACCACTGTCCACGAGAGTCGGCACTGCACAAGATCGAGGGGCGGGATCGAGGGGGTGATTTCGGTCGCCCTCGGCCGGGTCCGGGGCGAAGGGGTTCGCGCTCAGATCGCCGCCTCCGCCGGGAACGGAACGGTGATCCGGCCCAGCCGCCCGTTGCGCGCGGCCACCATCTCCGCGGTCACCGCCAATGCTGTTTCGGTGGCTGTGGCCGCGCCGATATCCATTCCGGCGGGGGAGTGCAGCCGCGCCAGCTGCGTTTCGTCGAACCCGCTCGCGCGCAGGTCGTCGAGGCGGCGCGCACTGGAGACCAGCGAGCCGACGGCGCCGATATAGCCGATCTCGGGTAGTCGCAGCGCCACGGTCAGCAGCGGAATCTCGAACTGCGGATCGTGGGAGGCCAGCACGATACCGGTCGAGGAATCGATCTCACCCTCGGAGACCAGCATGTTCAGATACCGGTGCGGCCAGTCGCAGACAACCTCGGCCCCGGGAAAGGACTCCGGCACCGCGAAGGTGGGGCGGGGATCGCAGATGGCGACCCGGTAGCCCAGCAGCTGCGCCTGCGCCGAGAGCGCCGCGGCGACGGTATTGGCCCCGAACACCACCAGCAGTGGCGGCGGAGCGAACGAGGCGACGAAGATATCGGATTGCGGGAGCGAGACCAGTTCGGTCGCGTGTCTTTTATCGGTGATCAGATGCTGACCGATCATTCCCGGCTCCGGATTCCACACCACGGTGAAAAGCGTGACCCGCCGATGTTCGGCTATTTCGGCGGCGATGGTCGGGAATTCCGGAAAATGTCCGCGAGAGAACGGTTCGGTGAACACATCGATCACCGCGCCCTCACCGCCGGGCACCGGGAGCCGGTGCAGAGCGCGCTGTCCGGTCCGAGCCGATTGCAGGGTGGATTCGTAGACGGTGTCCTCTATCCCGGTGGCCGCCATCGATCCGTAGATCATGCCGTCGGGATCCACCAGAATCGCCGTACCCACCGGAATGTCCACCTGGCCACCCGTGCGCACGATGGTGGCCAGCCCGCCGGTCCGGCCCGAACGCCACACCTGCAGCAGGTCGTCGACGATGTCGCGCATCAACAGCTCCGATCCCACCGTGCGACGGAGGGCAGGCGCTCACCATCGGCACCCGTCACCGATGACCGCGCACGTGACGGACACCCTAGCGCTGTTCTCTGTGAATTTGGCACGCCTGCGAAAATCTCGTCGGGCGAGAACATGAATGGTTGGCCAAGTGTTGTGTGCCGACACCGTCCCTTTCTGGGCATGTTGTGAAATCTTGCGGGTTCCCGAGCGAGTTGTTCTCCCCGTCGGCGGGAAGGGGTCGGGATCGTGCGCACTCTCGAAGAAGGGGCGAAGGTGGGCGGCCGGAAGTAGGCGGAATGTGGCGCCTCCCGTGAGGGGGTGGGGTATGGGGCTGCTTGTGAAGGGTGGGTGTGGGCTTGATTTGTGAAGGGTGGGGTGTCGGGTTGGTTTGTGAACGGTGGGGTGTGGCGCTGCTTGTGAACGGTGGGGATGGGGCTGGTTTGTGAAGGGTGGGGTGTGGGGCCCGTTCGTGAACGGGTGGGGGTAGGGGGTGTGGGGCTGGCTTGTGAACGGTGGGATGTGGGGCCCGTTCGTGAAGGTGCTGTGTTTTTTGGCGCCGCCTGCGGCGTCGCGGGGTTGAGGCCCCCTTGGTCTCGCCGTTTCGGCCTCGAGACTCGCGCCTGCG
>NZ_JBEXLL010000028.1:0-70574 GCF_040609955.1 Nocardia sp. NPDC004568 | reverse complement strand
GATCATCGTCATATTTTTTTGGATCCGGATCCGGATGCGGGGTCGTCGTTCGGTGAGCGGTCGCGGTTGTTCGGGTTGGCTCGGTCGAGTTGGGCGGATTATGATCGTTCGTTGATCAGTGCTGGTGGCGGCGTCTACGACCGCACCGTGAAATCGGTGCCCATCAGTCCGCAGGCCCGGGCGGCGCTCGGTCTGCCCGACGATGTGGTGAAACTTTCCCCACCCGAATTGATCCGCGCCATTCTGCTCGCCCCGGTGCAATTGCTCTGGAACGGCGGTATCGGCACCTATATCAAGGCGAGTGGCGAATCCAATGCCGACGCCGGGGACAAGTCCAACGACGCGGTCCGGGTGAATGCGGACCAGCTCCGGGTGAAGGTGATCGGTGAGGGCGGTAATCTCGGCGTGACGGCGCTGGGGCGTATCGAGTTCTGCCGTAACGGTGGGAAGATGAACACCGACGCGCTGGACAATTCCGCGGGTGTGGATTGCTCGGACCACGAGGTGAACATCAAGGTTCTGCTCGACGGTGTGGTGTCGGCGGGCGAACTCGATATCGCGGACCGTAATCCGTTGCTCGCGGAAATGACCGACGAGGTCGCCGAATTGGTGCTGCGCGACAATATCTCGCAGAACTTCGTGATGGGCATATCCCGGGCGGAGTCGGCGCGCATGCTCAATGTGCACCGGCGTCTCATCGAAGAGCTCGAGACCGAGCGCGGACTCGACCGGCAACTCGAGGCGCTCCCCACCGACGCCGTGCTCAAGCGCCGGCTCGAGGAGGGCACCGGGCTGGCCTCTCCGGAACTCGCGAATCTGCTCGCCCACGTGAAGTTGGCGCTCAAGGCGGACCTGCTGGCCGGTGACCTGCCCGACAGCGCGTTCTTCGCCGCCCGGTTGCCCGAGTACTTCCCGACCCCGTTGCGGGAACGGTTCGGCGCCGCGATCAAGAAACACCGTCTGCGCCGGGAGATCGTCACCACCATGATCGCCAACGAGGTGGTGGACTACGGCGGCGTCACCTACACATTCCGGCTGGGCGAGGAGATCGGCGCCACCGCGACCGATACCGTGCGCGCCTTCGCGGCGGTCACCGATATCTTCGGCCTGCACGCTGTCTGGGAGCGGATCCGGGCCGCCGATACGACGGTGGGCGTGCGGGACCAGCTCGAGCTGGAGACCAAACGGACCCTGGACCGGGCGTCGCGCTGGTTGCTCACCAACCGCCCGCAGCCCATCGCCGTCGGGGCCGAGATCAACCGGTATCGGGTGGGCGTGCGCGAACTCGCACCGAAGGTGCCGGGCTGGTTGCGCGGGCACCACGTCACCACCCTCACCGATCAGGCCGCCGATCTGGTCGCGCACGGGGCGCCGCTGGATCTGGCGACCGAGGTCTTCGGACTGCTGCATCTGTTCCCGCTGCTCGACGTCATCGATATCGCCGATATCACCGACCGCTCGGGCGAGGAGGTCGGCGCTCTGTACTACGCGCTGAACGAGCATCTCAAGATCGACTGGCTGCTGGAGGCCGTCAGCCATCTGGAACGTGGCGACCGCTGGCACGCGCTGGCCCGGCTCGCGCTGCGCGACGATATGTACAGTTCGCTGCGGTCGCTCACCCTCGACGTACTCTCCGGCGGCGACCCAGAGGAGAGCGCGGACGAGAAGATTGCATACTGGGAGTCCAAGAATCAGTCCCGGCTCGGCCGCGCTCGCGCGGCGCTGGCGGAACTGTTCGAGTCCGGAACCCACGATCTCGCCACGCTGTCGGTTGCGGCGCGGCAGGTGCGCAGCATGGTGAGTGGGGTGGGCGCCCAATCGGAGGTACCACGGTGACGAACGCTGTTCCCCGCAACGGAACGAGTCCGGATGTGGAGGTACCCGCTGCGACTTCGTCGCGGCGGTTCCACACCGCTGTGCACGTGCGTTGGTCCGATATGGACGTTTTCCAGCACGTCAACCACGCCCGGATGGTGACGTTGCTGGAGGAGGCGCGAATCCCCTGGCTGTTCGAAGACGACCGGCCGACCGTCGGGCTGCGCGACGGATGTGTACTCGCGGATCTGCACGTGCGGTATCGGGGGCAGCTGCGCCACGAAGACACGCCGCTGGATATATCCATGTGGATCGAACAGTTGCGGGCGGTGGATTTCACCGTGGCCTACGAGGTCCGGGCGGCGGGTGCCGCGCCCGACTCGCCCGCCGCGGTCACCGCGACCACTCAGCTGGCGGCGTTCGATATCCGGACCCAGCGGCTGCGCCGGCTCACCGGACCCGAGCGCGACTATCTCGCCCAGTGGCTGACCGCATGAGCGAGTCGGGCCCGGAGGCGGTAGCGAAGCGTGACCACGCACGGCCCTCGTTCGTGCTCGATGGACACGGCGTGCGCGAGCCGGCGGTTCCGGTTCGATCGTGACAACCGACCAGCGGGTCCTGACCGTCGCGGACCCGGCAGAACGCGAGAATCTGGCCACCTTCCTCGCCCGGGCCCAGCGACTGGATCCGGCGGTGGTGGTCCGGCTGCGGCGGCGCGGCGCGGGGCTGGTGGCGGCCTGGGTCGCCACCGGCTTCGAGGCTCTGGCGACCCGCACGGTCGCCGCCGACCTGGCCGCCGACGATGTGACGGTGGGTGCGGACACCGTGCTGACCGGATTGACCACACCGGGCCCGATCGATCTGGGCTACTCCCTCGATTCGGCGTGGCGGGGCGCGCTGCCGCCGGACAGCGGTTTCGGGCATATCGATGATCTGCCCGCCCGAACCCTGGTCGAACTCGCCGAACGCGGGGCCGATCTGGCGAAGGAACACGGCTCCGGGCACGGGCCACCGGCGTCACTGCTCGATCAGACCGTGTTGACCGTCTCCGCGGCGCAGGTACGCGTCCAGGTACCGATGCGGGTCGTCTTCGCGCTCACCGCCATGGACTTCATCCCCCACGCGGGCGAGCGGGCCGATTCCGGGCGGATTCCTCCGGGCGAACTGGTCCGGGTGCGCGCCAGTAACACCTGGCTGCGATTGGACGCCCGCTACGGGTCGGTCGCCCGCCGGCGAACCGGCGGGCTCTCGCTCACCCCGGCGACGGGAACCTGACACCGCTGCGCACGCCGCGGTGCCACCGCGGCGTCAGGCCGCGCCCTCGCCGAGGTATTGCAGCCAGACCGGGTCCAGTTCGTTGACCGTGGACAGCAGACGCCAATGCGGCCCCTTCGGGGATATCAGGGGTGCACGCAGCGTCCAGCCCAGTTCGCTGAGCAGTTTGTCGGCCTTGCGATGGTTACAGGGTGCGCAGCTGGCCACACAGTTCTCCCAGCTGTGTTCGCCGCCGCGGCTGCGCGGGATGACGTGATCGATGGTTTCGGCCTTGCCGCCGCAATACCCGCAGCGGTACCGGTCCCGCTGCATGAGTGCCGCCCGCGTCATCGGGACGCGGGCACGGTAGGGAACCCGGACGTAGGTGCGCAACCGGATGACCGACGGGATGGTGACGGCGGCCCCGGCCGAGTGCAGGACGGGCCCGGTGGGGTCGTGATGTACCGCGTCGGCCTTGTCACAGACCAGTAGCACGATCGCGCGGCGGGCGGTCAGCGCGGTGAGCGGTTCGTAGGTGGCGTTGAGGAGCAGGACGCGGCGCTTCAACCAGCTGATCGGCTGCGGCGCGGCGAGGTATGGAGCGGATTCGCTCCCGGTGAGGGAATCGGAACGAGCGGCGGTATCGGCGGTGTGCCGGTCGACCGCGTGATCGGACACCAGTTGCAGCGGAGGAGCCCCCGACCCACGAGCGTGGACGTCGGCGGGCTTCAGTTGTCGGTGGCGTATCGCCTCCGGTGATCGGGCGCCGGTCCGTTGCTTCATGTCGACCCCAAATTCTGCGTTTCAAGATCATGTGGTATCTCGGCGGAGACAGAACCCAGTTGACCATGGAAAGCCCCGCAGCGCACGGTTATTTTGCACAATGGCCGGTTAACTGTCGCTGAAGCCACTCCCGGCGGTCACCGAGCCGGAAACACCAGGTGCGAGCGGTCGCGCCCGCCGGAGGCCCGGCGAATCTGCGAACCCGGGCCGGCCCGGGCACAATGGACGGCGCATCCGGCGAAACGAGAGGGTTCATGACTTCGGGTAATGCGGCTTCGGGCACTCCGGCGGGCGAACAGGCCACGCGCTCCTTCTACGAGGTCGTCGGTGGGGAGGACACCTTTCACCGGCTGGTGGCCGTTTTCTATCGTGAGGTCGCCGCCGACGAGGTGCTGCGCCCCCTGTATCCGGAAGAAGACCTGGGCCCGGCCGAACGGCGCCTGCGGATGTTCCTGGAGCAGTATTGGGGCGGCCCCCGCACCTACTCCGACGAACGTGGCCACCCGCGCCTGCGGATGCGGCACATGCCGTTCCAGATCGGTCCGGTGCAGCGGGACGCCTGGTTGCGCTGTATGCGCATCGCGGTCGCCGAGATCGAACCGGAAGTACTCGACGACGAGCATCGGCGCCAGCTGCTGGACTACTTGGAAATGGCGGCGAACTCGCTGGTCAACGCCGCCTGGTGAGCTTTGTTTCTCGGCGCGCCTCCGGCGCGCGGGTCGAGGCCCTCTTGGTCTCGCCGTTTCGGCCTCGGGACTCGCGCTTCGCGCACGCGATATGCGGTGGGCCGTTCATAGAGTGCGACCGTCGAGCACCTTCGGCCCCGGGGCGAGACGGGCCTCCACCCTGTGAGGTGTCTCGCAGAGCTCGACGCGGGTGGTCGCGTCGGTCAACCGAGGCTTGAATCCGGGTGTGACCTCGGGGTATGGGTGGTGTAACCGGTGACACGGCCCATCCCTCGGTGAACTACTACAGAGGATCGTCTACCTTTAGGGCGTGAGCATTCTCGAGACGGTGGCGATTTTCGCCGGTATCCCACTGGGGATCTACCTCATAATCGCTGGTTTGTCGTATCTCGGTAAGCCGCTGCCCGGTGAGAAGCCGGTCCACTTCGATATGAGCAAGAAGTGGACGGCCGCGCCGGTGCTGTGGAGTGCCACCGACGAGGTGACCGGTCGCGGTCACTCCTATGACGCCGGTGAGTCGTCGCACGGCTCGCATGTGGCGTTCGATGCCCTCGAGGCACCCAAGGAAGCGCTGATCGGAGGCCGGGCAAGTGGCAAGTACTAAGTGGCCCGCGGTGGTCGAGTCCGAACTGCCGCGTGGATACGCGCTCACCAGCAGCGGTCGGGTCTCCGGTGTGCACGAGGCCGGTGACGTGTTCAAAGAGGCGCCGTTCGACAACAACGAGCGGCTGGCCATGGACAATGTGCTCACCGAGGCCACCCGGGCGACCAAGGTCCGCTTCAACGTTTTCATCGGCGATCTCGGTGTGGATTCCGCGGCCGCCGTGGACGCGCTGTTCCCCACCACTCCGGAGGCGGCGCGTTCGGTGCTCATCGCCGTCTCCCCGAACGACCACGCCGTGGAGGTCCGTTCCGGCCGGGATGTGGCCGAGCGCGCGAACGACCGGGTGTGCCAGCTCGGGGTCACCGCCGCGTTGAGTTCGCTGCGGCAGGGTGAGCTGATCGACGGATTGATCTCGGCGGTGCGGGTGATGGCCGCGGCCATCGGCCGCTGACCTTTGCCGGTCGACGGCCGGGAGCGCTCGCCACAACGACAACGGCGCGTCCACCGGGTAGGTGGACGCGCCGTTGGCTGTTCCGAGTCAGGAGATATCGAAGGCGCGGGCGCGCAGAGAGCGTTCGACTCCCGCTTTGCCCTCGCTCACCAGGCGCCGCAGGGCCGGCGGGTGATCGGCGGCGAGGAATTCGTCGGCCCGGGCCACGGCCTCGTCGCTGATATCCCAGGCCGGGTACAGCCCGACCACCACCGTCTGTGCGACCTCACTGGACCGGCGTTCCCAGACCGCGGGGATCTCGTCGAAGTACCGCGCCACGAACGGCGCCAGCAGGTTGTCCTGCCCGGCCGGCGCGAAACCGCCGACGATGGACCGCGCGGTGATATTGGGGACCGAATCGTCGCCGATCACCTTTTCCCACGCGGATTCCTTCACCTGCGGCAGCGGTCGCGCGGTGGCCGCGGTGGCCGCGTGGCGCCGGCCGGCCGCTGTTTCGTCATTGCGCAGTTCGGCGTCGATGGCGGGGGTGTCGGGGCCGTCGGCATCGATTTCCCCGGCCGCGGCGAGCGCGGTGACCAGCCGCCAGCGCAGATCGGTGTCGACGGTCAGGCCGGCCAGGCCGACGGCCGCCGGGTCGCCGTCGAGCAGTTCGCGCAGTACCTCGCTGTGCCAGGCGGCCAGCTTCGCGCCGGTGAGGGCGTTGACGAAGGCGAGCTGATGGTCGGACCCGGGCGCCGCTTCGCGCGCCAGTTCCAGCAGCCGGTTGGCGTATTCGGGCCAGCCGGTGGTCTCGGCCCAGGCCGGGTCGGCGTAGCTGCGCAGGGTGGTGTTGGCCTGCATGAGCAGTCGCTGCACCACCCCGATCTCGGTTTCCGCGCCGATGCCGCGCTGGACCAGCGCGACGAAATCGCGGGCGCGGAACTCGGCCTGCCGGGTCATCTCCCAGGCCGCGGACCAGGCCAGGGTGCGGGGGAGGGGATCGGCGATATCGCCGATCCGGTTCACCAGCACATCGAGCGAGTCGGCGTCGAGGCGGACCGAGCAGTAGGTGAGATCATCATCGTTGACCAGGACGAACTTCCCGCGTTCGGTACCGATCAGATCGGCGACCTCGGTGCGTTCGGCGGCGTCGAGGTCCAGTTCCACCCGCCGGGTGCGGACCAGTTTGCCGTCGCGGTCGTCGTAGACGCCGACGGCCAGCCGGTGTACGCGCCGTTCCCCCGCGCCGGGCGCCGCGCCCTCCTGGACCACCGCGAAGGAGGTGAACCTGCCGTCCGCGTCGACCTCGAATTCGGGCCGCAGGATATTGAGGCCGGTGGTCTTCAGCCACTGAGCGCCCCAGGTGGACAGGTCACGACCCGAGGATTTCTCCAGCGCCGCCAGCAGATCGTCGAAGGTGGCGTTGCCGTAGGCGTGGTCGGCGAAGTAGGCGCGCAGCCCGGCCAGGAACGGTTCCAGCCCGACATAGGCCACGAGCTGCTTGAGCACGCTCGCGCCCTTGGCGTAGGTGATGCCGTCGAAGTTCACCTCCACCGCGGCCAGGTCGGGGATATCGGCGGCGATGGGATGGGTGGAGGGCAGCTGATCCTGCCGGTACGCCCACGATTTCTCGACATTGGCGAAGGTGGTCCAGGCGCTGGTGTACTCGGTGGCCTCGGCCTGGCACAGCACCGACGCGAACGTCGCGAAGGATTCGTTGAGCCACAGGTCGTCCCACCACTTCATGGTGACCAGATCGCCGAACCACATATGCGCCATCTCGTGCAGCACGGTTTCCGCGCGCCGCTCGTAGGAGGCCCGGGTGACCTTGGACCTGAACACGTAGTCCTCGAGGAAGGTGACCGCGCCCGCGTTCTCCATGGCGCCGGCGTTGAACTCCGGCACGAACAGCTGATCGTATTTCCCGAACGCGTAGGGGACGCCGAAATTCTTGTGGTAGAAGCCGAAACCCTGCTTGGTCTCGGTGAACAGCCGGTCGGCGTCCATATGCTCGGCCAGTGAGGCCCGGCAGTAGATGCCCAGCGGGATATCGCCGTGGTCGTCGGTGTAGGTATCGGTCCATTCGGCGTAGGGACCGGCGATGAGCGCCACCAGGTAGGTGCTCATGAGCGGTGTGGTGGCGAACCGGTGCTTCCCGCCGTCCGCCGTGCCGGCGCCGTTGGAGATCACCTTCCAGTCCGCCGGCGCGGTGACCTCGATATCGAAGGTGGCCTTGAGATCGGGCTGGTCGAAGCAGGCGAACATCCGTTTGGCGTCGGCGGTCTCGAACTGGGAGTACAGGTAGACCGCGTCGTCGGCGGGATCGACGAACCGGTGCAGGCCCTCACCGGTGTGGGAGTACTCGCAGTCGGCCTCCACCACTAGTTCGTTGCGCTCGGCGAGGTCGGTGAGGGTGAGGCCGGTGGCTTCGTCGTAGCCGGCGATATCGAGCGGGGTGCCGTTGAGCACCGCCGAACGCACTCCCCGGGCGACGATATCGACGAAGGTGGACGCACCGGGCTTCGCGGTGAAGGTGACGGTGCTGCGCGACAGAAACGTTTGTTCGCCCGGTTTCCCCGCCCCGTCGGTCAGATCGAGTTCGATGCGGTAGTTCTCGACCGAGACGACCTCGGCGCGTTCGATCGCCTGTTCGCGGGTGAGGTTCGGTGCGGACATCGGGCTCCTTCGAGGACACGAGTGCAACGGGCACGGGCGTTGTCCACAATGCCACGCCGGTAAGGTTGCCCGCGCGGGAGTCGATCCCGCCGGCCACACGACCAGGATCGGAGCGACAACGTGAAGCATGTGCACGCCGGAAAGGTGCGCGACCTGTACACCGACGGTGACACACTGCTCCTGGTCGCCTCGGACCGCGTCTCGGTGTACGACGTCTCGCTGCCCACCCCGATCCCGGACAAGGGCGCGCTGCTGACCCAGCTGTCCAACTGGTGGTTCGAATACTTCGCCGATATCCCCAACCACCTGCTGTCCACCACCGACGTCCCGCCGGAGTTCGCGGGCCGGGCCGTGCGGGTCAAGCCGCTGAAGATGGTGCTGGTGGAATGCGTCGCCCGGGGGTACCTGGTGGGTTCGGGCTGGAAGGACTATCAGCGCACCGGGTCGGTCTCCGGCATCCGGTTGCCCGACGGGTTGCGCGAGGGTGACAAACTCCCCGAACCGATCTTCACGCCGACCACCAAGGTTTCCGAGACCGGCCACGACGAGCCCATGACCTTCGACGATGTGGTCGCGCAGGAGGGTGCCGAGGTCGCCGCGCGACTGCGTGACCTCACCCTCGGCCTGTACTCCCGGGGCGCGGCCTACGCGGCCGAACGCGGGGTGATCATCGCCGATACCAAGGTCGAATTCGGCTGGGACGGTGATGTACTCACCCTGGGCGACGAACTGCTGACCTCCGATTCCTCGCGGTTCTGGCCGGCCGCGGAATGGGAGCCCGGGCGGCCGCAGCGGTCGTTCGACAAGCAGTTCGTCCGGGATTGGGCCACCTCCACCGGCTGGGACAAGGAACCGCCCGGCCCGGAGATCCCGGCCGATATCGTCGCGGCGACCCGGAGCAAGTACGTGGAGGCCTATGAGCTGATCACCGGACGTGGCTGGGGATCGCCGGAGTCCTGAGACGGGTGCCGGAGCCGGGCCGCTCGTAGGGTCAGGTAGTCGTATTCGGCTCGGCTGCCGGTCCGGGCGGCGGCTTCGGTGTAGTGGGTGATCGCCGCGGCGGTGTCACCGGACATCTCGTAGAGGTGAGCGCGCACGGCGGCCAGCCGATGGGTACCCCGCAGCGCCGTGTCCAGGTCCGCGACGAGCGCCAGACCGGCCCGGGGCCCGTCCACCATGGCGGTCGCCACTGCCGTGTTCAGCGTGACCAGCGGGCTCGGTGCCACGCGCCCCAGCAGGAGATAGAGGCGCAGTACCGAGTCCCAATCGGTCTCGCCGTACCGGGCCGCCTGCGCGTGAACCCCGGCGATGGCGGCCTGGATCCGGTAGGGGCCGGTGAGGCCGTGGGCCGCGGCGGCGGAGGCCAGCCGCAGGCCCTCGGTGATCGCGGTGCGGTTCCACCGCCGCCGGTCCTGTTCGGCCAAGGGGACCAGTTCACCGTGCGGCCCGAGGCGGGCGTCGCGGCGGGCGTCGGTCAGCAGCATCAGGGCGAGCAGGCCGTTCACTTCCGGATCGGCGGGCAGTCGCCGTCGGGTCTGCCGGGTGAGCCGGATGGCCTCCACGGACAGATCGGTGCGCGCCAGCCGCGTGCCGGAAGTGCCGGTGTGGCCCTCGGTGAAGATCAGGTACAACACGTGCAGGACCGCGCCGAGTCGTCGCTCCCACTGGTCGGCGGCCGGCGGCGCGAACGGTCTGTCCAGTGCCGCCAGCCGTCGCCGGGCGCGGGTCAGCCGCTGCGTCATGGTCGCTTCCGGGATCAGGAAGGCTCGGGCTATCTCGGCGGTGGTGAGTCCGCCGACCGCGCGCAGCGTGAGTGCGACGGCGTGCGCCGGAGGTAGGGCCGGATGGCAACACAGGAAGAAGAGGGTGAGTGTGTCGTCGTGATCGTCGCCGGGCAGGTCCGGTACCGACCGCCGCGCCGCTGTCTCCGTGGGAGGCGCACCGGCGACCCGGGTGGTCTGCGCGGCGAGGCGGGACTCCCGTTCGCGCCGGGCGATATCGGCCCGGACGGCATCGGTGGCACGGCGCCGGGCCACCGTCAGCAACCACGCTCCCGGGTTGTCGGGGATCCCGTCGGCACGCCAGCTGTGCACGGCCGTGAGCATCGCCTCCTGGAGCGCGTCCTCGGCCGCGGTGAGATCGCCGGACCAGCGGACGAGCGCGCCGAGCACCTGCGGCGTGAGTTCACGCAGCAGGTCCTCGATCGGATCACCGCCGTGACGGCGGGTATCGGTCACAGCTCGACGGCGGGCGCGGACATGATCTGGCGGACCTCGATGTATTCACCGATCGGCTTGCCGCCGGGGCCGGAGGCCGCGGAGGCCCGCGCGGCGATCTCGACGGCCCGATCGGGGCTGTCGACGTCGACGATCCAGTAGCCGGCCAGGAACTCCTTCGTCTCGGCCCATGGTCCGTCGGTCACCACCGGCGCCGAGCGGCCGTCGGAACTGACCAGCCGCGCCTCGTCCGGGCCGCTGAGCCCCTGTGCGTCGACCAGTTCACCCGCCGCTGCCAGCTGGGCGGCGAGGGTGCGCTGGAAATCGATATGGGCGGCGATGTCCTCGGGCGCCCACTCCGGCAGCGGGGTGTCGCAGTAGGCGGCCGCGGCGTAGGTCTTGATCAGCATGTACTTCACGGGTTCTCCTGGTTTCGGTCGCGCCCTGGTGGCGCGTTCACCGAGAAGACGGAGCCGGGTCGCCGATTCCGACACACCCACGGCAGTCCACATCGGTGATGTGGATCACATATCACAGCGGTGCCGCGGTATCCGCCAGCCGGCCCGGATCGACCGGCTCCCCGGAGAGGATCAGCTCCTTGATCCGGTCGCCCACATCCCACACGTTCACGTTCATACCGGCCAATACCCGGTGCTGGGGGTCGAGCCAGAACGCCACGAACTCCCGGGCGGCACGGTCGCCGCGCACCACCACCTGTTCGTAGTCGCCGGGTGCGGCGAAACCGGTGTACTCCATCCCCAGGTCGTACTGGTCGGTGAAGAAGTAGGGGAGCCGGTCGTAGGACGCGGCGCGGCCGAGCATCGCCGCGGCCGCCACCGCGGGCTGATTCAACGCGTTCGCCCAGTGCTCCACCCGGATCCGCCGGCCCAACACCGGGTGCTCCTGCTCGGCGATATCGCCCACCGCGACGATATTCGGATCGCTACTGGTCAGGCTCGCGTCGACGAGGACGCCGCTATCGGTCGGCAGACCGGCCGCCGCGGCGAGTTCGATATTCGGCTCGGCCCCCACCGCCACCAGGACCGCGTCCGCGCCGAATTCGGTACCGTCCGCGAGCGTGACACCGGTCGCCCGGCCGTCCGCGGTCGTGATCTGCCGGACCTGCGCCCCGAAACGCAGGTCGACCCCGTGGTCGCGGTGCAGGTCCGCGAATACCTCGCCCATCTCCGGGCCGAGCGCGCCCAACAGGGGTGCGGACCCGGTCTCGACGATGGTGACGGCCACCTGCGCGGCGCGCGCCGCCGCGGTGACCTCGAGTCCGATCCAGCCCGCCCCGATCACCACCAGACGCCGGGCGGTGCGGAACAGCTCGATCAGGGCGTCCGATTCGTCCAGCGTGCGCAGCGTGTACACCCCCTCGGCATCGGCGCCGGGAACCGGCAACTTCCGGGACGACGCGCCCGTGGCCAGCGCGAGTCGGTCGTATTCCAGCGTCGAGCCGTCGGGCAGGCGCACGGTCCGGGCGGCCCGGTCGATCGCGGTGACCTCGGTGCCCAGCCGCAGATCCACATTGTGGTCCCGGTACCAGGCCGCGGATTCCACGGTGAACTCCTCGACCGGCTTCGCACCGGCCAGATACTCCTTGGACAGCGGCGGCCGCTCGTACGGTAGCCGCTCTTCCCTGCCGATCAGGGTGACGTGACCGTCGAAATCGTTGTCCCGCAGTGCCCGTGCCACTTTCGCCCCGGCCAGGCCGGCGCCGACGATCACGAAATGCTGCGCAGATGTCATGGCTGATACTCCCTCGCGGTGGGTGGTTCCAGCGGACGATCCGAATCCTCCCGTCAGCCTACAAAGGACGGCTCCGATCTCCCGGCCGGTTCGGGAACGAAAATCCCGTGGCCGGGGTTGCTCGGTACAGCGCCTGTGTCCGGCGACCGGCCGGCACTACGGCGGCAGCCGTGGCGGTGGGTGTACCCGCCGTCGCTCCGTGGAGAGGAACGAAACGTGCCCGACTCGGCCGAGAAGAAGGACCTTGCCGAATTCTGGTTCGACCCGCTGTGCCCGTGGTGCTGGATCACCTCCCGGTGGATCCTCGAGGTGGCGAAAGTCCGCGATATCGAGACGCGGTTCCATGTGATGAGCCTGGCGGTGCTCAACGAGGGGCGTGATCTGCCCCCGGAGTACCAGGAGCTCATGACCAACGCCTGGGGGCCGGTGCGGGTGGCCGTCGCCGCGGCCGAGCAGCACGGCGAGGAGATCCTGTCGCCCCTGTACACCGCGCTGGGCACCCGGTTCCACAATCGCCGTGCCGAGTTCGAGCGCGAGGACGACCCGCGCGGTACCTTCGCCGCGATCGTGGCGGACGCACTCGCCGAAGCCGGGTTGCCGGCCGAGCTGTCGGCCGCCGCGGAGAGCAGCGAATACGACGAGGCGCTGCGCAAGAGCCACCACGCCGGGATGGACAAGGTGGGGCCCGATGTCGGGACGCCGACCATCCACGTCAACGGAGTCGCGTTCTTCGGCCCGGTGCTGTCCCGCATTCCGCGTGGTGAGGAAGCAGGCAGATTGTGGGATGCCGTGGTGACCCTGGCGGCCTACCCGCACTTCTTCGAGCTCAAGCGCACCCGCGACGAGAACCCGGAGTTCGACTGAGCCGCCGGGTTGCGGTGCCGGCTCGGGCGCCGCAACCCGCCCGGATCAGTGCGGGGCTTTCGACAGGGTGACCGGGTCGCCGCCGTATCCGGGAGCCGGTGGCTGCCCGGGCATCGGGGCGAACCGCGGCGGGGCCGGATCCGGCCGCCAGAACAGCCGTCCGTGCCGGCTGCGGTCACGCAGCGCCCACATCCGCCAGGTCAGCACCGGATGCGAGGCCATCGCATTGACCATCCAGACGAAGAAACCGCGTTCCTGGGCCGCGCGGTCGGCCATCTCGTCGAATCCCACCACCGAGTTCAGGTACTTGCCGGCCGCCAGCGTGCCCATCGCGGCCGGCGCCCCCTGCGGCCGATGGCAGTAACCGTGGTTGTCGGCGGTGTACTCCTGGGCGCGGATCAGCGAGTTGCCCAGGATCGGCAGGAACGGCGCCAGGAACATGCCGAGCTGGCGCCAATAGGAGACGTGACCGGCCGCGATATGACCCACCTCGTGACCGATGATGAACGCCAGGGCATCCGGTTCCCGGGCGGCGCCGCTGATCTCGAACAGATCGCTGTACACCACCACGTAGCGGCGGAAACCGTGCCCGGAGGCGAAGGCGTTGATACGCCCGTTGCCCAGCACGACGTAGGCGTCCGGCGCACTGGCCATACCGAAGCGGGCCGCGGCCTCCTGCACCATCCGATATCCCTCGGGGAACTGGGAGGGCGACATCTTCACCCCGTTCACCCGCTGCGACGAGAGGTTGACGCCGCGCCCGAACCAGAGCAGCAGCGGCGCCCCCACCAGGATCAGGATGAACTGGTTGACCAGCCCGAGGAACAGGAACAGGAACGCCAGTAGGTACGAGACAGTGGTGAGCAGTATCACCACCACCAGCAGGGGGATCTCCCAGCTGTGCCGGGCGGGCATCCCGAACGGCGACAAACCGCGGGGCTCGTGCCGGGGCACCGGCGGTGGGGGGTATCCGCCCGGGAGCGGAACAGACGAGCCGGGATGGTCGGTGAGCCACGGGTAGGGTCCGGGCTCCGGTGTACTCGCGGACCAGGCGGCGCCGGGGCCGGATCCGGACGGCTGCTGAGGGTCGTGCGGCTGCATACCCACGACTCTAGGCAGTGAGCCGGTCACCCCGCCCGCCGTCGGCGCCCGTCAGGAGGCCTGACAGAATCGCAGCCATGCGCGTATACCTGGGTGCCGATCACGCTGGTTTCGAATTGAAGAATGCCGTCAAGGACCATTTGGAAAAGGCCGGTCACGAGGTCGTCGACTGCGGCGCTCTCGTCTACGACGCACTCGACGATTATCCCGCCTTCTGCATCGAGGCGGCCCGCCGCACCGTCGCCGACCCGGGCAGCCTGGGGCTGGTCTTCGGTGGCAGCGGTAACGGCGAGCAGATCGCCGCGAACAAGGTGCCGGGTGCGCGGTGCGCGCTGGCCTGGAGCGTCGACACCGCGCGTCTGGCGCGGGAACACAACAACGCGCAGCTGATCGGCATCGGCGGCCGGATGCACTCGCGCGACGAGGCACTGGCGATCGTGGACGCCTTCATCGAGACCCCGTGGTCGAACGAAGAGCGCCATCAGCGCCGGATCGATATCCTCGCCGACTACGAGAAGACCGGCGAACCGCCGGCACTGCCCGCCGACTGATCCACCGGGCAGGCGAGTAGTCGGGTGCCCGAAGGTCATACCCTGCACCGCCTCGCTCGTCGGCACGAGGAGCGACTGGCCGGCGCGGTGGTGCGGGTGACGAGCCCGCAGGGGAAGTTCGCGGCGGGAGCCGCCCGGGTCGACGGCCGGGTCCTCGTCCGCGCCCAGGCGTGGGGCAAGCATCTGCTCCACCAATACGAGGGCGAACTGTACGTGCACGTCCACCTGGGCCTGTACGGCGCCTTCACCGAATCGGAACTGCCGATGCCCGAGCCGGTGGGGCAGGTCCGGATGCGGCTCACCGGGCCGGGTCGCGACGGCCGCGGATTCGGCACCGACCTGCGGGGTCCCACCGCCTGCGAAATCCTCACCCCGCCGGAGACCGAGGCGCTCATCGCCCGGCTCGGCCCCGACCCGCTGCGCGCGGACGCCGGCCCGGACCGGGCGTGGGCGCGGATCCGCCGCTCGCGGCGCAGTATCGGATCCTTGCTCATGGATCAGCAAGTGATCGCCGGAGTGGGTAATGTCTACCGCGCGGAAGTGCTTTTCCGGCACGGCATCTCCCCGCAACGTCCCGGCGTGGAACTGACCGCCGCGCAGTGGTCGGCGTTGTGGGCCGATCTGGTCGATCTGATGCGAGTGGGTGTACGTCGGGGAAAAATGCACGTTGTGCGGCCCGAACACGATCACGGCGCGCCCTCCTACGCCGCGGACCGGCCGCGCACCTATGTCTACCGCCGGGCGGGTGAACCCTGCCGGTGCTGTAGCGGCCCGGTGCGGCATACGGTGCTGGAGGGCCGGAACCTGTTCTGGTGCGCGCAGTGCCAGCCGGCGTGAGCCGCGGGGCTCACCCTGCGACGGCTGTATCGGCGTCGAGCGTTTCGGCTCCGGCGTAGCGGCGACCGCCCGCGGTTTTCGCCGAGTACATCGCCTGATCGGCCCGGCGCAGCAACTCGGCCAGTTCGCTGCGGTCCGTCGGCGGGGCATAGGTGGTGCCGACGCTGGCCGAGACGGGGACCGGCCCCACCGACGACCACACCGAGTCGTTGAGCGCGTGCACGATGGCATGGGCCAGTTCGGTGACGCAGTTGTCCGCCATGCCGGCCGCCAGCACGAATTCGTCCCCGCCGTAGCGGCACACCACCGCGCCCGGCGGCGCCACCTCACGGAGCCGTTTGGCCAGTTCGACCAGTACCTCGTCGCCCACCGCGTGACCGTAGCTGTCGTTGATCTGCTTGAACCGGTCCAGATCCACCACCAGCAGACCCACCCCCCGGTCGGCCTGGTCGGCCATCTTGCGTACCCGCTTGCGCAGCAGGGTGCGGTTGGCCAGGCCGGTCAGTGCGTCGTGGGTGGCCTCGTATTCGAGCCGCTGCTGCAGCGCGGCGAATTCGCGGACCCGCTGGGTGGCCTCGTCGGAGAGGTTCTTCTTCTGCTGGGCCAGGGCCAGCTCCTGCAGCGCCTGGGCGTAGCTGTCGATGGCCTGGCTGGCCACCAGCGGCCATCGGGTCGCCACCAGGGATCCGCGCGGGCCGGCGGGAAAGCCGAGCAGGGTTCGGGTGACCAGCGCGAGCATCCGGACCTGGTGCAGCGGTTCGGCGCAGAGACGGGCGCCGAGCCGGCGGGCGGCGCGAATCGGGAAGGGATCGGAAACGGTGAGGTGCAGCAGCTGCTCGAGAATATCGACGAGAACAGGTTCGATCTCGGCGGCGCTGATATCGGCGTCGGGTTGGGCCCCCGCGGCCAGCGCCCACTCCCGTGCCGTGGAACGGACGGGTGGCCGGATCTCAGCGGTCATATCGACCACCGGCGGCGGTGGAACTCGCGCCACGGACCGGGGTCCGCCACGTCGGTACCGGTCTCGGCCGGCTCTGTCGCACTGCTATGCGGATGGTCCACCTTGTCGGGTGCACGCTACCGCCCCCTTTCCAGATACCCCGTCCGGCAAGAAGATCGTAGCAAGATGGTGGAACCCGCCGACCTGCGTTCTATAACAAGTTCTCGGGCCCCGGTACAACAGTGATCTCTGCTCCTATCGTCGCGGAAACCCTTGCGTTACACACTTTTGCAGAAAGTCCGGTGCCGCGGGCAGCCCGTTCGGGCGAGGGGCCCCCGAACCGCGGAATCGGCGGGATTCCCGCCATTGGTGAATCGACCGGGCCGCCCCGCCCGGTGCCGCCGGTGATATCTGTGCCCTCGCGGGGCTGATTGGCGAAATGAAACCGGGATTGGGTAGAGTCTCGGTGCACACGGTATCGTGGCGATCCCATCGATGTCGTATGCACGCGGGTGTAGTTCAATGGTAGAACCTCAGCCTTCCAAGCTGATGGTGCGGGTTCGATTCCCGTCACCCGCTCCACCGAAAGAGCCCTGTCATCAGGGCTTTTCTCCTCGAATATCCTCTCCTCGGTCCCCGGTGTAGCCCCGGGTGGAGCCTTTCCGTTCATCTCCCTTCCCTGCCGGCGGCGGTATCCGACGGTCGGGGCACGCGAGCTCGCTCACCGCGGTGTACCGGCCTCCGTGGTTCGTGGTTCGGCTACCGCCGCAGAGGCTGGTCGGGGCTGCCGGAGAAGGTGGCGATCGCCGCGACGGGCCCGCTGAGGGACCGTGGCGGCCGTGTCGGTCCCGCCTCTCCGGCGTGGTTTGCCTTTCGCCGTGGATGCGTGGCATCTTGTTCTCGTTCGAACGTCCCCGGGTAGCGGGACCGGAGAATACGGTGAGATCCGGCCGGTACGGACATCGGTTCGGTCCCACCGGCCCGATCGGGTACGATCGGGCGGAGCGAGAGTCAGTTCGACCAGCGGTTTTCTGGCATATGGGCAGGTCCCGTACTACTGAAGATCCGTCTTCCGAGAGCTGATGGTGCGGGTCGGATTCCCGTCACCCGCTCCGGTCCGGTGCTCGATTCCTCCGGGAGAGTACGGGGTGTGGCGCAGCTTGGTAGCGCACCCGCTTTGGGAGCGGGTGGTCGCAGGTTCAAATCCTGTCACCCCGACAAGTGTTCGTTCTCGCCGCGTGCCGCTGATCTGTCCCTCAGATTCGCGACCGTGACGGCTGTTTTCCGTCGTTCATCGCACTCTGCTGGCCGGCGCGGGGAAGCCCGATCTCCACATCCGGCGCCGGTAGTTCCGCGCGTCGCCCGAAGGCCTGGTCGATCAATTCGGACGCGGCCCGGGTCACAATCAGCCGCGCGATGGCGAGATCGGTCTCCAGTTTGGTGCGATCCTTGGGATTTCGTTCGGATTGCTCGTAGGCGCGGCTCGCCAGGACGTAGAAGATCTCGGCGGCGTAGCGGTCGGCGATACGGTCGCAATCCGCGCGCAGACGTTCGACCAGATGGAAGGTGGCGGCGGCGGGTAGACCGGCGTCGGTGAGCCGGGTGGCCAGATCGCTGCAGCGTGGGTTGGTGACCCGGTATACGTCGAACGGGTCGTCGCTGGCGGCCAATGCCTGCTGGACGTATTCGGGAAGTTCGTGGACCGGCTCCTCGGGCTCGGGCTGGGCCGGGGCCGGGGCCTGCCGTTCGGGCGTGCTGACGGTCTGGTCGGTGACACCCAGTACGTCGCCGAGCCCGTCGCCGCGGTCCCAGGCGGCGAGGAGTTCCCGGATGCCGTTCAGTTTCATACCCCGGCCGAGTAGACGGCTGATGGTCTGCAACCGGTTGAGGTGGTCCGAGCCGTAGTAGCCGATCCGGCCCCGGACGTCGGGGGAGGGCAGCAGCCCACGCTCGTGGTACACGCGGACGCTGCGCACGGTGGTTTCGGCAGCCCGCGCCAGCTCGTCGATCGTGTACTCGGATTCGCCAGCCATACGTATAGGAAACCATAATCGGGCCCGTAGATAAACGGTCCGTAACCAAACGAACCGCTGAGCAGCGGCTAAAAGATGTGAAAAATAGGTCAACGTCCCGTTACCTAACGGCATGAGGCCTTGCCTGAAGCCCCTTCTGTGCTCTAACGTGCGTGATACAGCTGACATCAGCTGGTTTCCGGGGACTGTTGAGCAGCCCTGACGTTCCGCCCGACCCACGGGACACGTATCGGTTTTCCCCGGCGTGCCCTCGGCAGTTCCGGAGACGGTTATGAGCACAACGCGAGTTCGTTCCTTGAGCGTGGTAACACCTCGCTCCACCACTACTTCCCGGCTTCCCGCGACGCCGCTGCCGGCGCCCGCGAAATCGGCGCAACGGCCCCCGTGCGCGGAGGTGCCCGACAGCTGGGACCTCGACTCCGGCACTCCGGAAGCCTGGCATTCGGCAGTGCGCATCTGCTATGGATGCCCGTTGTTCGCGCAGTGCAGCCGGCTGGCGCAGACTCTCATCGAGCGCGGCGATGCACCGCGAGCCATGATCTGGGCGGGCGTCGCCTACGACAACTCGGGTAACGTCATCGAGAACCTCGACCGTCACCGGACCGTGCCAATCGACCACAAGCGTCCGATGCGCATCATTCGCAACGGCCCGCGCCCTACCCACGGTACGGCGGTCGGGGGCGCCCCGAAACGGCATATCGTGCTGGGGCGCCCACTGCGGCCGACCGAGTCGGCCGCAGTCTGACTATGCTCCGGGGGGAAGTACAGATCTAGCTCGGGTGGTGCGTAGATGACAATCCTGGCGTTGGAGATCGGTCCGACCCGGTTCGCCGCGATCGAGATCGCCGACGACGTCGGGGCCGACCGCGTCGAACGGATCCCGGTTCCCCGTGCCGGGGCATGGGACCGAGTTCGGGAACTCCTGCTGAAGATCGCCGCGGGGCGAGATGTCACGGCGGTCGGCATCGCCTCGGGCGGTCCGATCGATATGGCCTCCGGAGTGGTGGCGCCGGATCGGGTGCGGGAATGGCAATCCGGTTTCCCGCTCGTGGAATCGGTGCAGAAGCTGTTTCCCGCCGCCACCGTCGCGATGGCTCTCGACGGGGTGTGCCTGGCCCTGGCCGAACGGCATTTCGGCGCCACCCAGGAGGTCATGGACTCGCTGTCGATGTATGTCTCGGACACCATCGTCGGCGGTGTGATGGTCGGCGGCTTCGTGGTGGTCGGGCGCACCGGAAACGCGGGCCAGATCGGCCATGTCCTGGTGCCCGGCTACGACGACCGATGTGTATGTGGGGGGCGCGGCTGCCTGGAATCGGTGGCCGGTGGTGCGGCGCTGATGGAATGGGCACGGGAGCAGGGCTGGGCCGGCGACTCGCTCGAGGCCTTGGCGGCCGACGCGCAGGCGGCCGACCGGACCGCGGTCGTCGCCCTGGAGCGGGCCGGGACGGCGCTGGGCCGGGCGATCGCCTCGGTGGCGCCCCTACTCGATATCGACCGGGTGGTGATCGGCGGACCGATCGCCACTCCCGGATCGGCGCTGTGGAAACCGCTGCACAACGCCGTCGCGATGCACGCGCGGCTACCGTTCCTCACCGGATTGCGGGCGGTCGCGTCGGAGCTGGAGGATCTCGGCCTGCTGGCCGGGGCGGGCGTTATCGCGCTGACTTCCCAGAGTGAGTGAAGCCCTTCTCGGAGAGCGCACTCGGCGCACCCGGCTCGTTCGTGACACCGCGTCGAGGTTCCGTGCCGTGGCGGCTCCGTATCCGCGGGGCCGCGACGGTGGCACGGCGATCCGCGGATTGCCGATGATTAGCTCGTATCCCCGGCGGAGTTCGGATCCGGCTCCGGTCCGGGCGGTAGCCGGTGCGGGCGACCCGAATCATTCATGTTGCCAATGGTTTCCGTAGAATCCCGATTCGGCGGGCGGCTGACTCGGTCAACGGGGGTTGCGTCAGGCCCGGTTGCGGGGCGCGCTCCTCAGGGCGACCCAAGGTCCACTATTGAACGTACCGCTGCGCAACGGTACATTATCTCTTGCGGCCGTTGTCTCGTTTGAGGCACCCACCGCGCAACAGTAGGACGCACGCGATGAGAGGGCGCAGTGATCCCCTGGGTGACGGTCGAAACTTTGGCGCCGGAAGGATTCTCGGTCGCGTCGGTCGGGGATACCGCACGGGAGTTCGCCGATTGGCGACGAGTACTGCAGCGGCAGCTCGCGCGCACACCGGCCCTGTACGACGGGCTGAGCACACGCGATATCACCGAAGCTCTCCGTGCTTGTATCGAAGGCTCGGTCGAAGTGGACAAATCCGTGGCCACCCGCTCGGGTCCGCACCGGTTGATCGTGCGGCCGGTCTTCGGGCCGGGGGGAGAAGTGCACGCTGTTCGCTGGTGGGCCGGTCCTCGGGAAGCGCCGGTCCCCCCGTTGCCCGGCGCGGTCGGGGTGATCTGGGATCTGGACAGTCAGACCCTCGCGCAGCCCAGTGGTATCACTGCCCTGTCGGGGATCGCGCCCGAGGAATACGTGCCGCGGATGTCCATCGCCGAGTTCTTCCACCGGATCTCGGCCTTCGATCGGCACGCGGAAGTGCTCGATCTCCTCTATCGGCCCGTCCCCGGAGACAAGCTGCAATTCGAGGTCTCCGTACTACGCAACGCGGGCCGCGCCACCCGGTGGCGGATCACGATGCGGGCGCGGAACGACGAATACGTGCGTGGCGCCGGGTGGCTCATAGAGGACATCACCTCCGACCGTGACCCGGCGATCTGGCCGACGCTGGAAAGTGTCGGACTGCGGGAGGCCCATCGGAGGGCGGGAAACCACCTCGCGGTGGTTCAGCTGGCGCACGCCAGCATCTCCCATTGGCTGACCGACCCCGCACCCTGGATCCGCTGGGACTACCTGTTCCGGCCGGTCGATGTCTTCCATCCTGAGGACCGGGTCCGGTTGATGGACCTGGGTACCCAGGTGAGCGATGGTGACAGCGCCGGGGTCACGTTGCGGGCGCTCAATTACGCCGGCGGCTACACCCCGACCTCGCTACTGCTGTATCCCTACCCGGGGTTCTCCAATAGAGAGCTGGCCATCGCTCAGCTCGTACGGGTTGCCGACAACATACCCATGGTTGAGCCGGATCCGGCCGACCTGGCCGCGCCGGGAACACCGATCGGTTACGACGACCAGCTCCGATATCGGCTGGCCGGCAGGTTGCGGCACAACGCGATGTCCTGAATATCGCGGCCCGCGCCCCCCCACTCGGGTCCCCAGATGTGGGAAGGGATTGCGGGTCGATGGCTCGGTGGCTCTTTACCATTTCGAGAGTGAGGACTGGGGTTGCCGGACGTGCAGATTCTCGCGAAGCGTTGCTTCGCCAGATGACCGTGCGCAGGCGCCGCGACAACCTCGTCGTAATCGTTCTCGCGGTGCTCGCCGTCTTGGGTGGTGGCCACGCTGTGTACGACTTCTTCGCCACCGACCCGGAGCTTCCCGGCGACGACGCGATGATCGCCGTTGCCGGTCACGATCGTCTGGCCGGTTCTTTCGCCGAGGACTTCGTGGTCGCGTATCTGAGCGCCGGGACGGGACAGCAGGAGGCGTTGTCGCGATACGTCGGCGGGTCCCAGCAGCTCTCGCTCCCCAAGACCGGTCAGCAGGTGCGCGACCCGATCATCGTCTACACCAGCCGGACCCTGTCCGCGGGGACGATGGAGGTCTGGTCGGTAACCGTGTCCGTCCATGTGGGGCGGAGCCAAACCGACAGCGCTCGGCAGTATTATCGAGTGCCGGTCTCGATATCGGAGGGGAACCTCCGAGCGCTCACCCTGCCCGCTGCGGTGCAACCGCCGGGTGTCGGCGCCGATCTGGCCCAGGCCTATTCGGCGCCGTGCGGTGAGGAAACTCCGTTTGCGCAGGTCGTCACCGGATTCCTCACCGCCTACCTCACCGGCTCGGGGGATGTCGCGCGATATGTGAGCGTCGACTCCGGGATCGCGGCCCTGCGCCCCGCCCCGTTCACCGAGCTGTCCACCGTGGCCGTCACCGCCGAGGACACCACCTGCGGAGCCGCCGGGGACAACGGACGAGTGCTGGCGACCGTGACTCCCGAAGGACAGTCCGGAGCTGCTCCGGCGCTCGCCTATCCGCTGACGATGACGCGCGGCGACGGGCAGTGGCAGGTGCGGGTCATCGAGACGCTGCCGGCTTTGAAAGAGCCCCTCACCGCTGTCGCCA
Organism: Nocardia sp. NPDC004568; assembly: GCF_040609955.1. Classification (NCBI taxonomy): domain Bacteria; kingdom Bacillati; phylum Actinomycetota; class Actinomycetes; order Mycobacteriales; family Nocardiaceae; genus Nocardia; species Nocardia sp. NPDC004568. The sequence continues at coordinate 47,798 of NZ_JBEXLL010000028.1, read as the reverse complement.
ACCAGGGGGAGAAGGCCGGTCCGGTTCCGGGCACCACCACCGGGGCACCCACCACGACCGTTGAGATTCCACGGGCCACCCAGAACTGACGTGAGGCGAAAAAATGGGCAACATCTCCAATATCCTGTACGGAATTCTCGTCTTCGTCCGCTGGGCGGGCCTGATCCTGATCACCATCGTCTCGATGGGTGTGATGATCTCGGAGGCCGCTAAATCCAAACTGTCCCCGGCGAAGATCCTCGGGGTCGCCGGTTCGGCGATCCTGGCCGCGGTGTTGTTCTGGATGCTGCCGACCCTGGTGAATTACGCGCGTGGTGACGCCAACATGATCGTGCCGGACCACCCTGTGGGTGGTTATAGGTGACCCAGGTGATCAAGGTCTTCACACCGGTAAAACGTGTTCCCACCATGATCGGCAAGGCCCAGAACGGCCAGAAGTTGCCGTTCGGGCCCTACACCCTGCCGCAGGTGGCGGGTGTGGCCGTCGGGTTGATTCTCACGGGCCTCGGTGCGATGACCTTGCCGGTGAATCCGGCGATCACCTTCCTGGTAGGTGTGGCGCTGACCGTAGTGATCGGGTTCGGGCTGGGCCTGATTCCGTATACCGGGGTTCGGCTGCTGTCCCGGGTCGTCTGGTTCGGCCGGCTCATCCTCGACCCGAAACCCACGCTCGCCTCCGGTATGCCGGTCACTCCGGAATCGGCTCGGATCACCATGTTCGTCGAGGAGACTGTCGTAGCGATTCTGCCGCACGAATCGGCCGGCCCGATATCGGCGCGGGAACGCGGTAAACGCAACACCGCCCGCGGAGGTCAAATCCTCGAAATGCTGGGGACGAACCGTTTCCTGCGGCCGGTGGACGTAGGCGAGCCTGTCGCCACGTCCGGTGCGCCCTCGAATTGGCGGACGATGATAGGTGGTAACGGGGGGCGACCGAAGAGCGGAGAGGGACGCTGATGGGGTTCAACCGGGATCTACAACCCACCGCCGCGATTCGAGGGCATCTGCAGTTCACCCATACCGGGTTGGTCACAGCGAACTATTTCATCACCCCGCTCGGCTACGGATTGCGTAAGGCCAGCGATAAATTCGATGTCAAACTGGCTCATCACTCCCTTGTCAACAATCTGCCGAACGGGTCGTTGCTGCTCGGTATCCAAGCCCGGCAGAACACCATCGACGTATTGAGCAAAATGGTCGAAGGCGTGGATCTCGACGAATGCGCCGACTACGCCGACGAGGTGTTCGCCTCCTACGAGCGGGTCCGCGCCATCGCCCCGCAGACCCGGATCTTCCTGCTTTCGATCCCCGTGGGGACGGCCAACACCAGCGGAATCTCCGCGCTCTCGCGGATGTGGCGGGGAAGTACCACCACGATCGATGCCACCGCCATCTCCCGGGCCGAATTGGACGCCTACGAGAACGAGGCGAACGAGATCCTGTCCCGCATCGGTGGCGACTTCGATCCGGTACCCGTACCGGCGGCGATGTTCCAGTGGCTGTGGGAGCACTATCTGGCCCGCGGTGCGGTGGGCGACCCGGTGGCCCCCACCCGCGCCGGCGCCCTGGACGACGCGACCTCCGCGGTCTTCAAATCCGCGGCGCTGGACGAGGGCGCCCGGGCCGATTCACAGCGCCGGCTGCGCCCCTCCTTCGTCCCGGTGATCAAGGTGGTACAGCCGGACACCGGCTATCGTCCGTCCTACCAGGCGATGCTCACCCCGCGTTCTTTTCCGTACGCCGGCATGATGTTTCCCGGGGGCAGCGAATTCCTGAACGTGATCGACGGCCTCGGCGATGTCACCGTCGACTGGGGCATGCGGATCTCCACCAAACCCGCCGAGCAGGTACTGAAGGCCAACGAGATCAACCTGCGGCGGCTCGGCGAGCAGATGGACCAGCGCGACCAGGAGATCTCCTTCGCGCAGAACACTTTGATGTCCAAGGCGCAGATGCTGAGCGAGTACAACCAGCATTTCGAGGTCAACGGCGGCGAATCGGAGGTGTCCTTCACCACGGTCATCGCCATCGGAGGCCCCTCCCGGGACGAGACCATGGACGCGGTCAACACCCTACGGCGCCGCTACAAGCGGTTCCAGGTGGAGATGACCGCGCCGGTGGGTGCGCAGGTGGACCTCTGGTCGTTGCTGGTGCCCGGTAGTCCCCCGCGGCGGGCGTTCGATGATTTCGCCCATATCGTGCCCTCGGATATGTGGGCCGGGTTCGTCCCGTTCACCACGAGCCAGATCGGCGACGACAGTGGTCCGGTCATCGGTATCAATCTGCTGTCCGGGCATTTCGAGCCGATCCATTTCGGCATCATGGAGGCGGCACTGCACGATCTGTCCGCTTCTTTCGCCGTGACCGGGGAACTCGGCTCGGGGAAATCGTATTTCCTGAAGTTGATGGCCGTCCTCGTCCATGATATGGGCGGACAGTTCCTCGCCATCGACCGCAGCCAGGTCGGGGAATGGGAGCATTTCGCTTCCGCCATCGACGATGCCGTGGTCATCGACCTGGCAAATCCCACGGTCTCACTGGACCCGCTACGTCTGTTCGATCCACGGGTGGCCGGGGAACGTGCGCTGGACTCCGTGCTGCCGCTGCTGGACCTCTCGCCGACCTCGGGTACCGGCGCGGTCATCAGCAATCTGCTGTCACCGCGTGGGATCGAGGAACACAAGATCACCAGCTTGCTGGACCTGTTCCGGGTGGTCTGCCGGCTGCGTGACGAACCGGGGTCACTGGAGGAGTACTCCGACCTCGCCTCCCGCCTGGGAACCATTGTCGAGCGGGTGCCGGTGCTTTTCGATCCCGGTCTGGCGCCGATCCGGCTGGACGCCGCGGCCACGGTGGTCCGCAGCCACCGGCTCGCGCTACCGACCGCCGAGGAACTCACCACCCCGCACCTGTACAACCGGCTGCCGCTCACCAAGCGGCTGGGCACCGCGCTGTATGAATTGGTGGGGGTGACCGCCCGGGAAGCGTTCCTCTCCGACAACGGCCGGTTCGGTCTGCTGGTCGGGGACGAGGCCCACCATTTCACCCAGACTCAGGTGGGTTCGGCGGTGACCTCCGATTTCAGCCGTGACGGACGTAAACACCTCGCCGCCATCGGACTCGCGTCGCACGATCCCGCCACCGACTTCCAGGGGGCCGCGCACAACTTGATCCCCAACCGCTTCGTCTTCCGCCAGCGCGACGAGACACTGGCCCGTAACAGTCTGGAGTGGCTGGGAGTCGATCTGGAGGAGGCGCCGTTCCTGCTCCAGGCGCTGCGCGAGGAGACCTCGCCACCGGTGGGTGCGGGCCGGCAGGTACCCGAAGAGCGCCGAGGTGAGATGTTCATGCGCGATGCGTTGAGCCGGATCGGACGCGGCAAGGTACTCGGCCCGGCCCGTACGGACAGGGCCGAAGCCATCACCAGTACTCCGACCGTCGTCGCGAAGACCGAGCGGCGAGAGCCGGAGGCGGTGCGGTGACCGGGGCGTGACGATGGCGGACGAATCGAGTTCGGACCATAAACGTAAAAAGGCTCGGATGCGGCTGATCATCGTGCTCGCTGTCCCGCTGATCTGCTGTTGTGGCCCCGTGATCGGTGCCCTGGTCCCACTCGGGAATCTGACGTCGTACGGCAGCAAGCACTACAACACGCAGTGCGATATCGCGCTGGGGCCGGAGCCGGGCGCGTCGACGTCGGCCACCGCCACCACAACCACCGCCTCGGTGCCGCAATCGGTCGAACGGCAGCAGCGGCCGGAGAAGAATCCCTATGCGGAGTTGACTTTCGATCCGGACGATCCGAACGTCACCGATCGAGATCTGGCCTGCGCGTCGGCTATGAAGACGGCGCCGATACAGGACGAGCCGTGGCAGGAGACCAATTCCGGGCCGGCTGTTTCGTGCGCTGCCGACCTGGCGCTGCGCTATCCGGAAGCGGGGGGCACCGCCACCATGGCCGACTACGCGCGCGACGTGATCTATAGTGCCTCGATCGCCGGATCGACCGGGCAGTGCGCCCCGACCCGGGCGCCGGCGGTGGTCGTGGTGGAGAACTGCGGAGACCCCACCGCAGCTACGACAGCCGTGATCTTGCCGGCCACGGTCGGCGACCAGGGTTACTGCGGGCAAGTGGTCGACCCGAAAGCGGCGTCGCCCGGTGACCTGGTGTTCTGGGAGTACGTCGACCGCCGCGCGACCCGGGTCGGTGTCGCGCTCGGGCCGGGAGAATTGGTGACGGTGGACAGCGGGAAATTCGCTCGTCTGAGGATCCCCCAGGGCGCCGAGATACAGATCAAACGGGTATTGGGGGGTGGCAGGTGACCAGCGCGGAAATCGGTCCGTATCCGATCGAAATCGAGGTCATAGGGGAGGAACGCGACGGCGGTGACGCCCGGCCGGAAAAGCCCGGTGACCGTCGAACCGGGGGCGGCGGAAAGAACGGCTCGGTGCCGGGGGCGCCTGCACCGCCGCCCGTTTCGCCGCCCCCCAACGCCACCGCGCCCCCGGCGGCCGGTTCCCCGCTTGCTCCCGGATCGGCCGCCACGACCGCGCCGCCGCCCGTTGCGACTGCATCTCAGCCACCGGCGACGCCACCCGCTGTACCGGCGCCCTCGGCCGCGGCCCCGGCGGCTCCGGTGCCACCGCAGGTGGCCGCGCCCGCCCCTGCTCCGCTCGCCCAGGGCGAAGACCGGCCGGAACCCGAACCACTGGTCGACCCGGAGACCGTGGCCCAGATGGCGCCCATGGCGATGATGGCCGGCGCCGCTCTGCTGCCGATGATCGGTTCGGCGTTGTCGGGCCTACTCGGTGGCGGTTCCGGTGGTGGTGCGACTCCCGCCGCGGCGGGCGGCGGCACCGCGATGGATCCGGAGTCCCAGCAGGCCATGAATGCGTTGAAAGCGCTGGAGTCCGTATACGGCGACGGGGAGCCCACCGACCCCGGGATGAAGAAGCTGCGGGACGAGACCACCGACTCGGACACGGGCAGCGGCGACGGTCCGGCGATGGTGAAGGCGAAGCGATTGTTTCAGGCCAATCGCGCCACAGCCTTCAACAATCTGGACAAGCAGTTCGTCAACTACCTCAATACGCTCGGAACCGCCAACAAGGTCGACCAGAACGCCGTGCGGCGCCTGCTGAAGATGACCAACGACGCCCTGGCCGAGCTGGGACCGATGGCCTACACCAAAGAGGGGCAACAGAAGGTCCGCCAGATCCTGACCGCCGCTCTGCAGACCGCGCACAAGATCGTATCCGGGGGTACGGCGAGCAACGGTGATGCGGCGTCGGCGATAAACCAACTCACCAACCAATATCTGTACAACATCATCGGTAAGCCGTTGCCGGGTGGAGTCAAGTTCAACGCCGCCGCCGCGACCGTCCAAGGCGGGTCGGAACGTGCGCAATTCGCGGTCCAAACCGCGCTCGCCCAGATCGGCGACCCCTATGTGTGGGGCGCCGAGGGCCCGAACAGCTTCGACTGTTCGGGACTTACGCAATACGCCGCGGCGAGGGCGGGAGTGAACATTCCACGTGTCGCCAACGACCAGTACCGGCAGCTACCCGCTGTGAATCCGAGCGAAATCCAACCCGGCGACCTGATCTTCCCGTCGACCAGTATGAAGAACGGCCAGATGGGTCACGTGATGATGTACATCGGCAACGGGCAAGTCGTCCATGCGCCCAGAAGCGGCGAGAATGTGAAGATCACGAGTCTGCCGAGCAGCTACGAGGCTCGCCGCTTCGCCTGATGGAGTACGGGCCCGTGGAAAGGCGGGTTCTCAACGTAGCCATCAATCAGTAACGCCTGGTTACGTATCCCACGGATCCAATCCCGAACCCGGATCGAGGTGGTCCAGGTTCGCTACGCGGGTACTCCATCTGGCCAGCTCGCGCCGGGCGGATTCCGTCGGGGTGTTGTAGTACTGGTTCGCGGCGGAGCGGAATGATTCCGACACCTCGCTGGCGATGGCCCAGCGGGTGTTGCGGCCGACCGCGTTCCATTCGTCCGGCGAGATCGCGCTACGCAGGGCGAGGTCGGAATCCCAGTTCTGCCGGACCCTGCTCACGAACCCGTGGTTGATCACCGCGCCGGGCGGCGGTGAGCTGGTATGCCGGGCGAAGTTGTCGGCGGCCACCACGGCCTGCGCCGCGAATGCCCGTTTGGTCGAATCGGTATCCGTCGGCCGCAGATGGTTCTCGACAGCACGAGACGCGGCGAGCGCTTTCTGCAGCGGCGCCCAGCCGTACGGATTGGTCGACATACTCGCCTTCATCGCGGCCTGCGCGCGGAGAACCTGATGTACCAGCTCGTCCGGCGCGTTGCCGGCACGGAGCACAGCGGCCAGGTAGCTGTCCGGTACCCGGCTGTCGCCGAGGCCGTCGAGCGCATTCGCGGCGCCCAGCGGATTGGCCATACCGCCGTAGCCGACGGCCCGGGCCTGCGCCTTGCGCAACCAGTTCGCGCGACCCAGCTGGCCCCAGCGGTACAGCTCTATCCGTGAGTCGGCCGTCTGGATATTGGCCAGATCGGACATCTTCTTGCCGCGGGCGAGCGGATTGAGTGGTCCCGGTGTCGCGGCCATCAACCAGCCGGTGACCGGCGAGTTGTTGATGGTGTTCAGCGCGGCGATCGCGGCCAGGCCGCTCAGTGAGCCACCGCCACCGCCACCGCCCCCGCCACCGCCCATGCTGCCCATGCCGATAGCCACAGGGCCGCTACTCCCTGGCCCGGACGGGCTACCCTGAATAGCCAGGGAGACTCGGTTCGTGACCCAGTCGGTGCCATGGGACATGCTGTTACTGAGCGTCCCGAGCTGGGAGATCGCCACGACCATCACGGTACACGCGATGAACATGACCGACATCACTTGCCCACGCGCTTGGTCGAAGAGATTGCTCATGAACAGGATGTAGACACCGAGAAAAATCGTGAACACGGTCATGCGAGCGGCGGCCATCAGTCCGTCGACGATATCGTGCACCATTGCGGTCTGTGTCGGTCCATACATGAAGCCGCCTGCTGCGCAGCCGAATATCAACCTGAAGGCATGGTAGACCGCCTTCATGGCCGCCTTCATGACCTTGAAACCGAGATAGACCCCGAAGGCGAGCAACAGCGACGCACAGATCAGCAATATGATTCCGGTTCCGACCTGGCCCATCGACGGATTATTGGCCCGGGAGTACGCGGAGCTGTTGCATTGCTCGATACCCTCGAGAACCTTGTCGTCCTTGCCCGACAACACTCCCGCAGACCAGGCCGACTCGCACGCCGCAGAATTGTCGACCACCTCGCCGAAGTTCCATACCTGTACGGGTTTCCGGGCGAAGTTGTCCGCGAGGTCCTCCTGCATCGTTTTCACCAGCAGGACCGGATTGGGGTTGCTGTCACCGGTGAGTCCGGCCGCGACCGAGAGGCCCACATCCCGGCCCTGGGTGAGTAGACCGTCGGAGGACAGGACATCGGCGAGTGGTTCGGCGAGGAAGAACGGACCGATGATCGCGACACCCAGCATGGTGATCACCTGCATGGTGGCTTTGCCGGGGAAGCCGCGGACGATGAACCAGGCCACGAAAAAGGCGCCGATTGTCGCTGCGGTGATCAGCATCATCGGGGTGGCGATCTGATGGGACAGCGCGGCGGCGACACCATTCAGCGCATTGGCGAACATATCGAGCCATGTGAAGCCGAAGGTGAAACCGATGATCCAGATGGCTGTGGTCACAATGGCCATGTAGCCCACGAACTCGAGGCCGAGTATCGTCCACAGAATGGTGTAACCGGGATTGATGAGACTGCCTCGGTTCGAGGCGAAGGTGTAGCTCGACAGCGGTACGCCGTTGGAGTCGGTGATATTCATCCAGCCCAGGCCGTCGATCTGTGAGACGCCGCTGCTGACCTGTGCAGTCGCTACAGCACCCACTACTCCCGGAAATACGACGAAGAGGAAGACGAGACCCAGGATCCACAGTGTCCGCCGAAGCCGCGGACGCTCGGCGAGCCGGTCCCGCGCCCTTCGGGCAAGGGCATCGGGATAGTAACGCAAGGGGTCCCGGCCGGTGTCGTCGGCGCCGCGACATCGGAGGTCGCGAGTGTGCCGGGAAGGCCGGACGGGCGCGGTCATACGGCACTCACCGCCGGATAGCGGTGGGATCGACCGGTAGTGACGGGATGGTCGACGATACGGCGGAATTGTGGCACGGGTAATTGCCGGCGTCGGTTCGCTGACCGGGTGCAACGCAGGTCCATCCGGTTGTTCCTCCTGCGCATGAATCCGGGCCTCGTTGGAAAGAGGGCATGTTGGTGCACATCAGTTTACGAGTCGCTGATTCGATGATGACGTGTCGTACCAGGTCGCCGCTTCCCCGAGGTGGGAATCCCCGACAATGAGGTCAGTCAGGAAGGAGAGGCGCATATGGTCGGCTGCCGGTGTCCGCGATCTCGGTTCGGCCGGTCCGGACTGCCTGGCCGCGGCGCCGATATCAACCACATGACGCCGACCGCGAGCGTCCTCGCCATCGGCAGGTGAGGCCGTGGCTTTCTGGGACGGAGTAGGTGACTTCTTCAGTGAACACGGTGCCGATATCGCGGTAGGCGCCGTGAGTGTGGCCGGCTTCGCGGTCGGCGGGCCCCTCGGGGCCGCCGTGGCCGGAGGTATCGCCGGCGGAGTCGCCGCTGGTTTCGAAGACGAGAACATTTTGATGGGAGCCGGTCTGGGTGTCGCGGGCGGGCTGGTCGGCGGCCTGGGTGGCGTCGCGTTCAGAGGTTCGGCCAAAGGGATGGTGGGTGGCTTGCTGCGCCAGGGGCATTCGCTGGATATAGCCCGGGGGATGGGCGCCGGTGCGGAAAAGATCGCGTTCCAGCGGTCGGGGCTGTTCGCCAAACGAATTCCCGAGCTACTCGGGGGCGCGCACCTGTCGCCGTGGAAAACTTGGATCGGTCTGTTCAATACGGCATTCGTTCCACAATACATGGACATGATCCAGAATGCTCCGGACGATATCCGGAACCTGTGGTACAAGAACATGGGTTTTCCCGAGATTCCGCTGCTCGACATCAGCGAAGAGGAGCTCGCCTCCATCCCGGACAAGATGCCCCATATCCTGATGCCCGACCCGGCTCGCCTGCCGAAGGGACTGGAACTGACGGCGCCGGTCGAGGCGAACTATCGCACCCTGGCCACCGCCTACGCGGGCTACTGGAACGCCTTCGGAGAGAAGCCGGGCACACTGGATCCCCCGAAGGAACTGGAGGTCGGTGACATCTTCGGGGAGGACAGAGCTCGGATCGCGAATTATCCGCAGAAGGTCGAGAAGATGCGGAGCCGGCTGGCGGAACTGCGGTCCGAGGCGGCGGCGGCGAAGGAGGCGAACGAGCAGACCATCCAGCTGTGCGCGGCCGGTCGCGGGGATTTCGCCCAGGCGGTGGAGGGGCTCACGGGGTTTGCCCGACTGGACCCGCGGGATGGGGAGCCTATCGGCGCACTGGTTTCCCACTACTCACAGAAAATGAGCCAGTACACCGGTCAACCGGTGTTCCGGATCAACCCGACACCTTTGGGCGCCGGCCCGCCGAGCGAGGACGTGTACGCGATGGTGTTGGTCGACGCGGCCTACGGGAGTGCCGCGTCGATACTGTCGTGGTACGCGGACGCATTCGAGGCATTGGGCGCGAGAGTGCAGTCCCGGCAACCGACCACCGAGGAAAGCGGGCAGACTCCGGGAACCCCGACGACTATTCCCACAGACAATGGCAACGATCCCTACTATGATGCTGCGGCCGCCGCCGGCAGCCGGATCTCGCCGACCGCGCAGGCGAGCCCGTCGGCGGTGCCCGCGCCCACCCCGTGGAATCTCGAGAGTGACGCCGGCTCGGGAACCGGCGCCGATCGCGCAGTGGCCGATGATGCGGTGGCCGGCGAGCTCGGCACGGCAACGAGCACTCCCGATGCCTCGTCGGTCGCGGCCGCGGCGGTACCCGGGGTGTCCGCCGCGGGAAACGCCATGGGCTCGGCAATGAATTCCATGATGCTCCCGTCGTTGATGCAAGCTCTCATGGGTAACAACCGCCCGGACGCCGGGGCGGACCCGGAAAAGGATCACCGGGACGGCCCGGAAAGACCCGAGATCCACGCGGCCCCGGGGCCCGTGCCCGCGCCGGCGGCCACCGCCGCGCCCGCCGCGCAGCAGCCGGTACACCCGGCGGCCCCCACCCCGAATGGCGAGACCAGGCCTGCTGTGGCTCGTCCCGATTCCGGGCGGCCGCCCGGGAGCCCGCTGCCCGCGAACGCTCCCGACGCAAAGGGCACGGTGGTCTACACCGTCCCCGATGGCCGGACTGTGGAGGTTTCCGCCGTGGTGGCGCGTGGGCTGGACGCGGCATTCGGTAACGCGTCGGGCACGGACGCGCGCGCGGCGTACACAGGGACACCCGCGGCGTGGACCGATCCGAAACAGATAGGTCGCCGGATCGATCCGAGCGAGACGGTGACCGGCGATGTCGGCGCGTGGGCGGAGCGGACCGCCGTACTCGTCCGATTCGAGGGCCAGGACGTACTCGAAGCGGTGGTCGACGGTGCATTGGTCAAGGTCGGCGAGCTATCGCAGATGCGTGACGACGCAGGCGACTTCGGTGGGTTCGTGGGTATCTTCCATCCGCCCGGTATCGAGCAGGTGACTGACGAATCCGGTGCGACCGTGGTTCCCGGTGCGCCCGCCGACCAAACCGGCTCCGTCGTCTCGGTGTCGGTGTAGGAGGATTCGGTGGGCAACGACTTCTGGGATGGTGTCGCAGGGTTCGCGGTCGACCTCGGCGTAAGTTATGGACTCGAGCACGTCTTCAAGGGCGGCAGTGGCGGCATCATGAGACAGGTCCTTGTCGGTGCTGCCGCCGGTGGTATAGGCGGTGCAGCGGGGGATGCATTCGCCCACGGTGGCCCAAATTGGGGGGATACTCCCGAGGCATTTTTCTTCGGTGCACTCGGCGGTGCACTCGGCGCGGGCGGGGATCGATACATTGCGAGCAAGTTCACGAAAGTGAAAGCCGACGCCGACAATGCCTTGAAAGAGGCGAATTCGGCCAAGTCGACCGCCGATGCGGAGCGGGAAGCGCTGGAGAACGCGGAAAACGCGCATACCGCGAATCAGAAGGGGCTGGATCAGGCCGAGGACGCCCTGCGGAAGGCGAACGCGGACGTTCTTCCGCTGCAAGCCAAGGTCGACGACCTCACCCGCCAGGCACTGGCCGATCCGGACAATGTCATTCTGCGAGATCAGTTGTCCCGGGCGCAGAACAAACTGGACGCGGCGCAAGACAAAGCAAAAGCAGCCGAGTCGGTACGTGACAAGGCCAAAGCAGATCTGGACCTGGCGGGCGACAAGTTCAACGAACTGAATGCCAAGCGGGGCGAACTCGACAGCGCGAAGACCTCGGCGGAGAAAGCCTTCGACAAAGCCGAAGCGGCAGCGAAGGCCGCGGGTAAGAGAGCCGACTACGTCGGAAAATACGGCCACGGCACCTTGGTCGCCCTCGGCTCGTATGCCTTCATGATGCTCAATGAACACGGCTGGCCCGGGACTTCCGACGGGTCCGGCGGGGAGCAGCCGGGTGCGGCGGTGAACAGGGTGCCCCTGATGTGGGACGGCTACCAACCCGCCGCGGCAGCGGGGGTGATGGGCACGCCACCGTTCGAGCAAGGCTCGTCTCCCCAGAAAGGGCAGGGTTTCCTGCTCCGCCCGGAGGGACTGAATCCCAGTATTGTCCGGTGGTTCGGTGGCCCTTCCGACTCGTTCGCGTATTCGCTGGTGGATACCCATGAGATGTTCGGCGATCTGAAGAAGAAGGAAGAACTGAAGGTCACACCGATTCCGGCGATGCCGACGACGGTGCAGACCCCCACTGGATTCAGCGCCAAGGGCGGCGCCACCTATACAGACTTATCGCGCTCGCTCGGCGAGGCGGGCAAGAAGCTGACCGACACGCAGCAGAGCGTGGTGAACGTACTGCCGACCGTGGAGGAGATCAGCCAGCGTGGCAAGGAGAATCTCGGGAAGCTCATCGTCGGTGTGAACAGGTTCATGGTGGAACGCCTGCAGACCGGCTCGGACAAGGAGGTTCTCGTCGTACTGGGCCAGGGATTCACCGAACTCGCCAACGAGATCCAGAATGCCGCGCAACAAAACCAGAATTTGGCCAATGGCATCCCGACCCCGGAGCAGGACGCGGCCGCGGCCCAGGACCTGGCCAACTCGGTCGGTGGTTATGCCAACCAGATGAACAACCCGGGCCTGACCCCCGACAGCTCCCAGATCGGCGTGAACAACCCCTGGGACCCGGGCAACCTCGGGACCAGCAGTGCCACTACTCCGGACACCTCGGCGCTGAACGATGCCACCGAGAGGTTCCGGGAGCAGGCCGAGAACCTGGCGGGTGCGGCGAACACCCCCTCGAATCTCAACCCCGCCCCCTTCGACCCGGGCGCTTCTCAACTCGGGTCCACCGGCGGTATGGGCAGCTTGATGGACATGATGTTGCCGTTGCAACTCATGGCCCAGCAAAGAGCCATGCGGGAGTCGGTGGACCCCGATATATCCGACCGGATGGATGATCTCGATCCGTCCCGTTTCGACCAGCCCGCCGTCCCGGCCATGCCGCAGGTGCAGCAGCCGGTGGGAACCACGCCGTGGTCGAATCAGGCGGCCGCCAACAATGCCGCCGCGACGCCGGCCCAGCCCGCCGCGCACCATCCGGCCGGTGCCCCCAATGGCGCCACTTCCACCCAGCCCGGCGCCTCGGTGCCGAAGCGAGTGCCCGGGGATGACGGTCTGGTGCCGTACGTGTTCCCGGAGGAGACCCAGCGCGTTCCGCTCGCTGTGGCGCTGGCGCTCGACAAGGCGTTCGCGAACAAGAGCGGTACCGATGCGCAGGCCGCGTATCAGGGAACCGCGGGGGCGTGGACGGATTCGAAGGATATCGGCCCCGCGGTCGATCCGTCCGCGCTGGCCACCGGCGATGTCGGCACGTGGATAATCCGGCAGCCGAAAAAGGAGTCGCAGCCGACGGAGCCGGTGCCCGCGCGGGCCGGCGGCGACGCGCAGATCCGGCCCGCCGCGATGGTCACGGTCGGTGGCGACACCGGAGAGAAGAAGAACGAGCCGGAAACCGGTTCGAGCGGGGACCCGGAATACCGGACCGCCATTCTGGTCGTGTTCGGAGAAGGCGAGACCGGCACCGTGAAAGCCGTGGTGAACGGGGAGCTTCAGCAGTACGAGGCGGAAATGTCGGATACTGAAGGGGACTTCGGCGAGTTCGCCGGGTTCAAGCACCCGAAGGGTGTGGAGGCCACCGGCGGTAAGGGCCAGGACAGCGAGACGATGGCGACATCCGGTGACCAGACCACGGCCGATATACCGTCGCTCACGATGCCGGTCTAGTGGGTGTGCAGCCACGGTGAGAGGAGATGAGACATGCCGGTGAATGTCGATCTCGGTGACCTCGTGTCCGTCGCGGGCCGGTCCGCCGACCTCGCGCGGATGACGGGAGCGGCGATGCCCCGCGAATGGGTGCTGCCCGCGGGGGCCGATCCCATCTCGGCGCAGGCGGTTCCGCAACTGAACGCGCAGGCGGCGGCGCTGTTCAACGCCACCATCGGCGTGCTGAACAAGATCCAGCGCGACGCCCATCGCATCGGTGCGGCGGCGACCGAGTACTCGACGGCCGATGACGAGGGCGCCCGCCTCGTCAACGCTTCGGGAGGAGAAATAGTCGCCAACCCGGTCCCGGCCGTGGAACCGGTGGGATTGCGGCGGGTACCGGATGGGCTGAGCAGTATGCCCGTGGTCACCGGAGATCCGCTGACTCTCGCCAAGCAGTTGCACAGTGGTCCGGGGCCGGAGCCCGCGCACCGCTTCGCCGATTCGGTACGGTTGTTCAACGCGAGCTCCCGGACGCAGGCGTCCGCCGATATGGATAGCGCGAGCTCGGTCCTGCAGAATTGGACGCCGGTGGGGACGGAGGTCGCCCAGCGATTCGTCACGTATCGCGGCTGGATGGACCATTTGGGGGACGCGATGGAGAAATTGGCGCAGGGCGCCGAGGACTACGGCAATGCCTTCTCCCGCGCCAAGGCGAAGCATCCCACGCCGGAGGAGATCCTGGCCGCGCGAAAGCGTATGCTGGCCGCGGCGCGGGCGAAGAACGAAGCCGCGCTCGCCGCCGCCACCGCGGAATACAACGAATTGAACGTGCGATCGGGCGAAGCCGCGGGGTCCTACGCGACGGAAACCGGCACCGGTATCGCGAATTCGTCGGAGGGTACGGCCGCCGCCGCGCAAACCGGTTCCGGCGGTTCCAGCGATTCGCTGTCCCAGATGCTGCCGATGCTGATGCAGATGATGCAGCTCGGAAACAACGGCCTGGGCCAGGCCGACGACATTTCCGACGACGACTGGTACGACGATTCCTTCGACGACTACGGTCTGGGGGATTACGCGATACCGTCGATGGGCAGCAGCCCCTCCGGCGGCTCGCCCTCGCTCTCGCCCTCGTTGCCCGGTAGCACGATTCCCAGCGTGTCGGATGTCCAGGCGCTCTCGGCGACGACTTCCATGCCATTGGCTGCCATGACCGGCGGCAGCAACGCCGGGTCTCCGGCCCGGTTGTCGCTGGGCGACGGAGGAGCGGGAGGTGCCGCCTCCGCTCGCGGTGCCACCGCCGGTGCTCCCATGATGCCTATGGGGGCGCCCATGGGCGGCGGGATGGGCGGGGCCGGCGGCGGTGGCGGTGGCGGCAACGAACGCAACCGCGTGGTCGCCTGGCATCCCGACCGGCTGATGTACGTCGATGACACCCCGCACACCGAACCCGTTATCGGGGAACGGCCCACCATCGCGCCGACGGTCACACAACCGACCCCGACGCCGGCCAATCAGGCCCCGACCCGCTCCGGAGGTAACGCATGAGTATCCACCCAGACGTGCAGGCCGCGCTGGACGCGGCCCGCGAACTACGGCATCGCATCGCCGATATGCGGGAGCGTATCGACGATGTGCGTGCCCGGCGGCCCTCGCCCAGCGGCACCGTCATCCCGGAGGTGGACGCGATGGGCCGACTCACCAGCCTGTACCTCGCGCCGGGCACTGCGGGCCGGTTCACCAGCGAGGAACTGACGGCCGAGATCATGGCCGCCATCCGGGAGAGCACCCGCGATGCGGCCCGGCAGTACCAGGCGATCATGGAGACCGTGATCACCGAGAACAGCGAGGTGGACGACGCGGCGGACAATCATGAGTCCGCCGGTGTCGCCGAGGCAGTGCGGTGACCGGTACCGAGGACACGGACGCGGCGGACGATTCGGTATCGGCCGCCGATGCCATCGGGTGGCTCCACGAGGAAGGCCTCACGCGGCTCGCCGCGCTGGGTTCCGGCGCGCCGAACCCGGCCGTCGCTTTCTCCGTCGATGTCGCCACCGGAATCGTCACCAAGTACCCGGCCGCCAACGGCGGTATCGGCGCCGATTCGAGCACGGTCGCCGCCGATGATCTGCCCGCCCCCTTGGACAGCTCCAATCGGCTGGTGGTCGTCGGTATCACCAGCACCGACCAGGTTCTGGTGGTCGATCTGGCCGGATCGCTGGTCATCGGGATCAACGGGGACCGCCCTGAATCGGCCGCGCGATCCTGGGTGATGCAGTTGCTGCTGAACCCGGAGATCACCGTGACCACCAACAGTGGTGATGTGGCGATCGGCAGCAGTCCGCGCTGCCGCAAGAGCTTCATACCCGGTGGTGGTGGTTCGATCGTCAGTGTGGACGACGGTAATCCACCGGTGACCACGATATCGATGAATTCCGATGTCGAAGGTTCCGACTACCTGGACCTGCTCGGCGACGGTACCGGTGAGATGTACCTGGGCGCGCGGGTATGGCCGCTGCGGCTGGTCATGACCATCGGCGACGCCGCGTGGTCGTCGCTGTCGAAAACTCTGGACCGGGCAGCCGGATAGATTCGCAGGAGAAGAAGATGAACGACGATTTCGACTACGACGATATCGACGACGATCAGGAGGATGCCTCGGCCACGACATCCGCGGCCGCTCCGCAGATACACGAGGTTTTCAACCCCGATCACACCGTCGGAGTGGCCTGCGACCGGGACGGTGAGATCGTCGGATTGCACATCACCGAGGATGCGCAGGAAAACGGCGACACCTGGCTGAGCGCGGAGATACTCAAGGTTGCCGGGCTCGCACACGCCAAATCACGCCTCGGTCTGCGGCGGGAGATGGAATCGAACGGCGCCCGCTCCTACACCGTCGACTCGTTCGGCCTACCGACCGAGGCCGCCTATCAGGCCATGGAAGACGAGGCCTTCGGCCTCCGCCCCGCCTGACCCGCGCACCGGACAGACAGGACACCACCATGGTGAACATCCTCTCCCTCGACTCGGTGAAGGCGATCGTCGGTGACGCCGCCGGGGCGCTCACAGTGATGACCGACGATATCGGTACCACCGTGGATTCGCTGGTCCTGCAGTCGAAAGCCGATTCGCCTCTGGACCGTGATATGACCGGCAAGCTGGATTGGATTCGCGATGTCTTCACCGCCGCGGCCGCCGATGTCGCGGAACAGTCCGGAATCACCGTCGAGGCCACCGGTCACGGCACGACCGTACTGTCGAATGCCGATATCGACGGCCAAACGACCGTGCGCTCCACCGCGGTGTGATCGGACACGATGGCGCCGGAGCAGACGAGCCCTTACTGGGACCGCATCGTCGGGGACCGTTGGCCGCAGATACCGCCGTCGGCCTGGCACGGCCTGGCCGACAATGCTCGTGAGGGTGCCGCGGCACTGAACCTGGTCGATGTGGAGCAGGCGCGGCGCGCGTTCGAACGGACGGTTCAGCAGTCGGTCGGTCTGGCGGAGATCCGGCGGGCGCTCGTAGCGCTGGAGGCGAATCCGCGGGCGTTCGCGACTGCTCTCTCCGCCGCGGCGGATACCTTCGATACCTTCGGTGAGGTGGTCCGGCGTACCCGCAACCAGATCCTCGACGTCGTCGCCGATGCCGCCGAGCGGATCGAGCAGGCCACGCGGGGCGACAACAACGACGACGGCGAGGAAGGCGACGCGGCCGAGGCCGAGGCCGACCGTCAGGCGACGGAAGCCATCCTGGACGATGCCCGGGGAGATGTGCGCGATATCGTCGCCGCCGCCCTCAATTCGCTGGGGCCGCAGGGTCTACCGCGGCTGGACGATATCGCCGAAGCTCTCGGGCAACCGGGGCCGTGGCGCAAGGGCGGGGGCATGCCCGGTGTCGCACCACGCAGGCCCGGCGCGCCCGGTCGGCACCACGACGTTCCGGGCCACCAGGGGCCGGGGTTCGAGCAGGGGCCTTGGGTTCCCGGCCACGACCGGCCCGTGCGGCCCGATCCGGTTGCCGGGCAGATACTCATCGATCTGATCGACGACCTGCTTCATCCGGCAGCGGACCCGACGGTCTTCGGGCCGCCACCGACGCCCGACGTGCCACCGCCGGTGGGCGTGGAAGACGGGCCGCCCGCGCTCACGGACCCGGCTGGGCAGACCGACAGCACCGGTCCGGCGCCGACGGTGGCCAACCCCTCTGCCGGGGGGCCCGGCGCCCCGCAGCCGGCGCAGCCGGTGGAGAACGCGGGACCGCCGGACGAAAACGCGGCGGACGGTGCGGAGACCGGCGTCGACACGGCCGCTGTCGACGAAACCTCCGAGTCCACTGAATCGTCGAGTTCCGGGACCGCCGGCGAACCGGACGAATCCACGCGGCCCGACCGGGAGATCTCGACCCACGGCAGCGCCGATACGCCGGATGCCTGGGGACTCGCCCGGCAGGCGGGTATGCACGTCACCCCCGGGTCCGACACCGAGAACGTGCCGCCCGGCGCCGCCCCGCCTGTTCTGCCGGCGGCGACGGGCGGTCCGGTCGCGGGGACGACCACGGCTACCGCGGCACCCGGCGCGAGTACCGCGGCTCCGGCGAGCGGTCCGGCGGTGAGCGGACCCGCCGCCCCCGCGGCGGTGACATCGGCACAGGCCGCCCGCGGCGCGGTGGGACCGATCGAATCCCAGCGTGGTGCGGGCGCCACCGGTAAGTCCCTTGCTTCCACGTCCCAGCCGGGGGTCACCGCAGCGCCCGGCGGGAAACAGCCGGTGCCGGTGCCGGACAGTGATCCGGGCGGCGGAAAGACACGGGGTCCGGGCGATTTCGTCCAGGATGCCGTCGGCGCCGCCATGATCTCGGCCGCCGCCCCGGCTTTCGTGGTCGGCGAACGCGTCGACGGGGACCTGGTTCTCGCGCGCACATTGCTGGGTGGGATCCGCGCGGCCACCGATTCCTGGGTCGTCGGTGTGGACTGGGCAGTGGCGATCATGCGCCACCCCAGCGGGGTCAGCGCATTCGTCACCTCGAACGAGGGGCGCGGCTGGTTGCCCGCTCGGCTCTATCTACCCACCGAAGTGTCGTTGCCCTGGCTGTGGGCCGTATCCGAGGGGACGGGGTGGGAAGGTACCGCGGACCCCGCCCGGATCCTGGTGGAGTTCGCGATCGCCTGGGGCGCGAAGTCCGGTTCGAAATTGTCCGCGCTGGCCTCGTCGCAGCCCATGGATCCCGGTCTCGGCGCGCGGCTCGGCAGCGTCGCGCTGGCCGGATCGGTAGCGGCTTCGGACACCATGGACCTGCGCAGGCCCGCCCCGGGCACACTGGATCGTCTGGGAGTCACATCCTCGCCCCGGTTGCTCGACCGGGCAGCCAAGGTCCTCGACCGGGATATCGCGCTCCGCTGTCTGGAATTGGCGGTCGACGCGCATATCCGGGTCCAGCGCGCGGAAATCGCGACGGTGGACACGATGGAGGCACCGGACATCAGGCTGCGGATTCTGCGCGCGCTACGCGACGGTCGCGATTTCGCCGACAGCTGGTGGGAGGAACTCCAGGATGTCGACGATCTGATCGCCGCGACCGTGCTCGGGCACCGTGCCGACACCAGCCGGATCGGGCTCGGCGAACTCCGCTCCGGGGCAGCGGATCTCGATCCGGACTCGGACCTGTCGATACTACGTGCCCTCACCTTCCAACGCCGCTGCAACGAGCTGGTTCTGCTCCTACCGGAGGAGAAGTCGCGCCAGACACTGCGCGACTCCATGTACGCGCACACCCAGGTGCTGGGGCATCCGCTGTTCGCGGCGCCGCCGGCGGCCGCACCGGCCCCGCGGCGGTCGACGGTCACCACCGGCGCCCACCGGTGAGACCGGCGCGGCCGCCCGCAATTTCTCCCCAAGGTTGGGAAGAATCGACAATGAGAGAATCGCTGTGGGAAAGGATTGATCGAGCATGCCGGAATGGTTGGACATCGACCCTGCGGTACTGCGTCAGCTGGCACTTCAGCACGATCAGGTAGCGGCGGAGACCCGGGAATGGGCTCAGCCGCCGTCCGAATGGCTCGCCAAATTCGAACCCACCTACGGCAAGATTGCCAATCCGGTCAAGGAAGCCCTGGAACGGTACTACGACGCTCGGCTACGCGCTGGCGAGGCCCTGGCCAGGGAACACGAGCAGACCGCCGCATCGCTACGTGAATCCGCGAATGCCTATGAGCGGACCGACGCGGAAGCCGCCGCGAGCGTGAACCGTTCCGGCGAGGACGTCGGCGGCCGGGGCGGAACCTTCGGCGATCCCGCCTCGGCCGGATTCGCCCCCACTTCGACAGGTCCGAACAGCCGGCTGGGCGCACCGGTGGTCACCGGTCCGGGCGCCGGTGCGGGCTTCGGCCCCTCGACTCCTCCGGGACAGATGGATCCGGCGGCCGCAGCGAACGGGGCCGGACAGGGCCCGAGCGGTGCCCCGCCCGGACAGGCCCAGAACGGCGTGGTTTCCGGTGGCGCCACCGCCACGCCCGGCGCGGCGCCGCCCGCCGAGCACACTGCGGGGACCGGTACCACACCGGGCGCCGGCGCTCCGGCGGGTACCGGAACGGTTCCGCCCGGTGGCGCGCTGGTCGGCGGGCCCCTCGGCTCCGGTACCGCCGACGACCGCGGTACGACCAGTCCACCCAGCGGCGCAAACGCGCAGGACGGGACCGCTGTCCCGGTGGTCGGGGCTCCGACACCCTTCAACTCGGCGGTGGCCTCGGCGAAGGACAAGGAAGCCGAGCCCGCCTACATCGTCGGCGATGCGGTGAACGAGGACCTTCTCATCGCCAGGACCCTGCTCGGGGCGGTTCTCGCCGCTACCGAGGAGGCAGTCGGAATAACCTGGGCGGTGGCGGTATTGCGCGGTCCCGCCGGTGCGGGACTGTTCATCACCTCGAATGAGGGCCGGGGCTGGCTGCCGGCCGGTCTCTTCCTGCCGCGTCAGGTGTCGACGCCGTGGCTGTGGGACGAACTGCTCGGTGCCGACGGTGAGGTCGCCGCACCGTGGGAGGGGATTTCGGACCCGGCACGCACGCTGGTCGAATTCGGCCGGGCGTGGGGCGCGAAGGCCAATGCTGTGCTTTCCGCGATCGCCTCCTCCGGTCCGATCGACCCCGGCCTGCGGAGCCGGCTGAGCGAGGTCGCCATGCAGGGCCTCGTCGAGCCCGGCGCCGATCTCGATCTCCGGGTGCTCACACCCGATACCACTGATCGGCTCGGTCTCACCGGTTCCGTGCCCGCGCTGGAATCGGTGGCGGCGGTACCGGACGCCCAGGTCCACCGGCGGTGTGTGGAACTCGCGCTGGACGCCCACGCCCAGGTCGGCCGCACCGTATCGCAGCATTTCGACAGCTCCGGCTCGCGTGCGATCCGGGATCGGATCCTGGCGAAGGTGGAAGTCCGCGAAGAAGTCCCCGCGTCCTGGTGGGAGGAACTCCGCGACGCGGACGACCTCTTGGCCGCGGCGATGGTTTCGCAGCGGCTCGATGTGACCCGGGTCGATCTCGGTGCCATCCGCGTGGACGACGAAGTGAGCGCCCTGCGGGCCATGGTGTGGGATCGGCGCTGCAACGAGCTGGTGGCACTACTGGCGGCGGAGCCGAACCGGCAGGTTCTGCGCGACGCGGTCTACGCGCATCAGGAGATCCTCGGTCACCCCTCGTTCGTGGCCACGCCGGCGACGGTGGCGACGGGCGCCGACGAACAGGTGGTTCGACCGGCCGCCGGTGGGTCCGGGGTTTCGGCTCCGGCGGAACAGGCCGGTGCACCCACGGAGTCGGCGGCACCGAGCGCCGGCGGTCCGCCGTCCGGTGCTGTCGTCGCTCCGGAGGCCGGGGGGCCGCCGCAAGGTGCGCTGCCGCCGTCGGTGACACAGCCACCCGAGTCGCGGGGCGCCTCGTCCTGATTCCTCGATGGCAGATCTCCCGTTGGTTCTACGTGGGAAGAGTCTGCCTGCGGAAATACCGAACCGTGGACGCGACCGGAGCTCGGGCTGTATTCGGTGTGAGCTGACCGGAGCGCTGACGATTTGCCGGGTGACATCAACCGCGGGCATTGCCGGTCGGCCGACCGGCTGATCCCTCCGGGGCGGGGGTCCCTGCGCGTCCGTTCGCGAGGAGCGAGCTCGACGGCCGCCGAGAGACCAGGGGTCGATACGTGGGAGCACCTGCCCGGCCGGCGCGTTCGATTTCCGGCCCGGCTCCGGAGCGGGACCGATTGTTGTCGGCAGCGCATGGCATTTTCACCGGGCCGGGTCGAGCCGTCGACACGGAGGCATCTGAACGAGCCGGAGAGACCCCCGGATTGCCGGGGGAATCAGCTACGCCCTAGCTAGGTCCTAGACCTGTTTGCTGGGAGATGTCGGACCGTACGGAATATTGTTCTGGGGGTCGGTCGAGCCAGGGGCCGCCGGTGCGTTCTCGCCTGGTGCGGGGGCCGCCCCGGTGGGCGGTGCGGCGACCGTCGGATCGGAGGCCGGGCCGGGGGCCGGGGGAGCGGGCCGACTCTCGACCTCGTCCTCGTCTTCTCCCTCCTCGTCTTTCTTCTGGCCGAGGAGTTCGGGGAGCTGGCCGAGCATGGGCATGAGAGCCATCGGCAGCATGGCCAGCATCGGCAGCATGGACCCGAGGCCGTTCGCCCCGGCTGCGCCGGCGGCACCGGTGCCGCCGGCGCCGGACCCGCCCGAACCGGATCCGCCACCGCCGCCGGCGGCGCCGACGTTCACATCCTGCGCGGCCGTGACCACCTCGTTCACCTTCACCACCGCGGCCGCGATATGGTCCATCACCGCGGCTGCTTCACTCGAACTGAGCTTCTTCGGAGCCACGGTCAGCAGGGCGGCGTTCAGGTCGCTCTCGATATGCAGGATCTTCAGCAGCGTCTGCGCCTGTTCGGCGGCGACCATCTGCGAGGTTCCGTCCACCTGCGCATCCATATCGACCAGCGAGTCCTGCCGCGCGCTCGCGGAGACCACCTGCTGTTTGTACAACTCGACGCCCTTGCCCGAGCCCGGCATGTCCGCTGCCTGGACCTTGATCGGCATGATGCCGCCACGCGGCGGGGGTGGCGGGTCGGACCGGCCGAACCCGAGCACATCCACCGATTTCTGCATCGCGTCTTCGGCATCGGCGATGAGTTTGTTGACGATATCGTTCGTTTCGGAGTCCGCTTTCATCCGGACCAGTTCTACCGTGTGCAGCGGCTTCGCCGGACCGGCCCGTTCGGAGACCAATGAACCGCCCTCGGCGGCCGGACCGTCGGCGCTCGTCGCGACGGGTTTTCCGGTAACCGGGTCCGTCTTGCTCATCAAGGTGGTCGGGCGGTCGTCCGGGCTGCCGGGAACCGGCTGGCCGGGGCGTGGGTCACCCGGCCGGGGGCTGCCGGACGGCTGCCCATCATCCGGTTCCGTTCCGGGGGTGTCGATATCCGCGTCTGCCGTCGCTGTATCCATCCGCTGTCGTCGCCTCCCGTGATGTCTTCTTCATTGTGTTGTCTTCCTAGAGATGGGAATAGGAGGAATGCCGTTCATCGGTGTGTTGTCGCATAGTCGAACGGACAACAAAGGCTTGATTGCCGAGGAATTGCCCGGGGTGCTGGGGCAGAGAGGTAAGTCGGTGCGATGAGCGATGGCGAGCTGATCGTATGCCGGCACTGACCGATGATGTGCACGGTGTGTTGCGCGAGCTGCTGGGGTTGTACGGGGCCGGACAGCCGTCCGAGCGCGCGTCCACCATGCTCGCGCAAACCATGGCGGCGGACCTGTCCAGGCTGTCCGGCGGGGGTGCCCGCGGCTACGGTGACGCGCTGGGAATCCAGCGTACGGTGCTCGACACTCAGTACGGCCGGGACGGCGTCGTCACGACGACGGTCGGCGAGTCGGGAGCCGGAACGCTCAACGGGCGCGGGATATTGAGCAGTCAGATCTCCGACCTCCAAACGAGAATCCAGGCCATCACCACCATTGCCGACACCCGATTCAGCGGGCCGGCCCTACTCGATTCGGCTCAACAGACCATCACAAACGCGACCAGGCAGGTGAACGCCGATATCGACGCGGCACGCAGACAGGCGGCTCAGATAATGCCGCCGGTGGCGCTCGCCGAGCGCAACCGAAAAGCGGCGTCCCCGCCCCGGAAAAGGCGGCGACGGCGACCCCGCATGGTGTCCGGGCAACAGGTCGCGAATCAGCCAGCCCGCCGCGGTATACGTCGGAATTGGGACAAGACCCGAGGTGGGCGGGCCGCGCAGGCCGCCGACGGCGCGCTCGGCCTGCCCTACATCTGGGGTGGTGGCGGCGCGGGCGGGCCCAGCGGGGGCGGTTTCGACTGCTCCGGGCTAACCCAGTACGCCATCGCGCAAGCCACGAACGGCGAGGTCGTCCTCCCGCGGACCACCTACGATCAAATCTACGCCGGTGAACGAATCGATACCAGCAAGGAGCCGGTGCGGGCCGGGGATCTGGTGTTCCCGGCGTCGTCGTTCAGCTCCCGCGGTCCTGAACATGTTCAGCTCGCCGCCGGCAACGGTATGGTGATCGAGGCGCCCTATTCGGGTGCAACGGTCACCTATTCGCCCATGCCGGCCAGTGCTGTCGTGGTACGAGTCGTCTGAGCGGAACTCTCGCCTTTGGCTATCGAGATACCACACGAAGTGGCGATGTTCCTGAACTTCATCGGGGTCCCGTATCCGGATATCAACGAGGACCAGGTTCGGGAGCTGGCCGGTCACGTCCGTACCTTCGCCGACGAGGTAGCCGGGACCCACGATGCGGCGACCGGCGCGATCACCGAGATGGGATCGGTGTATCAGGGGCAGTCGTATCGCGCGCTGGTGGCGTCCTGGGCGAGCTTGAGTTCGTCACATATGGAGAGGCTGGACGAGTTGTGCCGGGCAGTGGCCCAGGCGCTGGAGATCGCGGCCGAGGTGATCACCGTGGTGAAGGTCGTGGTACTGACCGAGCTCGCGGTGCTGGCCGCCGCCTACGCCGGGGCGATGGCGGCCACCGTGGTGACGTCGGGGGCCTCTGTGGCGCTGAGTCAGTCCATTTCACTCGCGGCCCGGCGCCTGATCAAGGCCATGGAGGAGATGCTCATCGGCTACATCGTGGCCGAGGTACTCGGTAAGGCCATCGAGCCGCTGGAGGATGCGGTCGCGGACATGATCAACGGCGTGGTCTACAACACCGCGGCCGACCTGCTGGGCGTCGACCCCGGCAAAAAAGATGTCGTGTACATAGATCCCGATGAGGTCCGCCGCTACGCCCAAGTCCTCGACGATCACGCCGACGACATCATGAAGCACGCGGAGAAGTTCGCCACCGGTGTCGCGGCACTCGACTTCACGACGCCGGTCGGTCTCCCCGGTGTGAGTGCTCCGGTGACCCAGTCGGCCGGACCCGCGAGCTCCCCGGTCGTCGGTGTACCGGATCGGCAGCCCGCTCCGCAGGAAAGTGCTGCGACGCCGCAGAACTGGACACCCGGGACCACGGCCGGTGCGGCGCCGGACCAGGCGGTCGGAGCGCCTGCCGATCACCGGTCCCCGGCGGAAACCACACCGCAGAGTGCGCCGGGCTCATCCGCGGGCGGTCAGAGCGGTGGCCCGGACACGAGCGCTGCCACCGGACCGGGGCAGGCGGCCGGGGACGCGCGGATCGCGGGTCGCACCGACGAGAGTCCGGCGGTCGACACGCAATCGGCGCAGGCCCGGGGGGAACGCCCGGCGGTCGTGGGCGGCCAGGAACCGGATGCTGCGCGGCTGTCGACGGGGTCCGCGAACGATACGGTGGGCGCGATGCTGGACGGAGCGGGGGGGTCGGCCGAGCAATCGCCGTCACAGGGTGGCGGTTCGGGTGGTGCGGATTCGGCCCGTGACGCGGAAGCCACGAGTGTCCAGCCCGGCCGAGTCGGTGATCCGAGCGGGAGTGCTCCGACCGGAAGCGGCGGTGCCCCCGCCAGCCCATGGAATCGTCAGACAGCCACTCCGGGCGGAGCGCCCGCCGGCTCCGGGAACACCGCACCCGGTGGACGCGGTCGCCGCCGCGCGGCCGACGGTGACAAGCCGGGCCGTACCGCGGGCGGTCGACGGCGTCGGTCTGCCCTGCAGAACCCGTGGTCGGCGCGACCGGCCGCGGCGTCCGCACCGGCGCGTACGCCGTGGGGTAAACCGTCCGAGCCCGCGGTTTCCGCAGTGGCGGCGGAGGGGGAGGCGCCACCGCCCGTGGTGTCGGCCGACGGGAACGGAAAGGGCGGCACCGAAGGGAAGGGCGGCACCGAAGGGAAGGGCGGCGCCGCACGGGAATCGGCGGACCGAGCGCACCGGCCGGAGGCCGCGGCGCCGGTGGTGTCCGCGCCGGTTCCCGTGGACGAGGGTCCGCCGCCGCGCGGGTGATCAGCTCGGCACGGCTTCGTGCCGCCCGGGCCGAGGGTTCCCCGCGGTGCGCGATCTAGGTTTCGGTCGATCGAATTCGGGAGCGGCGGCCGATGGCTCGCTGTTTCCACCGGCCGCCGCGGGTGAGGTCATCAGGGATGAGGGAACTGGTGACCCGCGGTCAACTATAGCCACATTTATCGTGCCGTTCAACAACGGCACTATTTTCAGGAGCGGGAATTTTGTCCGACTTCAGATCGCGAGTGGATTGCTGGTCGTAACCGGAGCAGGCGTATCCAACACCGGCCCTGTCAACCTGTTTCGGTTGACGACCCGCGTCGTGAGGTGCATGCCTCATGCTGGTTTTCGGTTGTTTCGTCCAAGGGGTGCGGTACGAAACCGACTAGTATTTATCGCTGGATTACGGCTCGTTGGTTGATGTAAGGCGTGTCGCGCGGATTTGCGACATTCATCCGTATTGTCGTTCGCACTCGCGCGGCCGCCCGATCGGGGTGCCGGATACTCGACCGGCGCCTTCGTGTCGCGACTCCACTTCCCAGCGCCGGGAAATGCCCGATGTCTATCCCCGCCCCCGGGTGGCTTACCCTGCCAGCAGACGAGGGTCGGCGGAAGGGATGTCCGAGGTGTCAGCGGCCGAAGACGCGTTCTACACGGGCGTGCAGAGTTTGGGATTGGTCGCCGGTGGGGTGCGCAACGAGGAGCATGCCCGTGCCGCGTTCACAGCGGCCACCGATATCGATCCGGATATGTGCGACGCATGGCTGGGGCGAGCCATGGCAGGGGAGGTTACGTCCGAGGTCATCTACGGCGCTTACCGCTCCTCGCACAACCTCTATCGCGATCAGCAGCGGGCCGGTCTGGTGGACAGGGCGCTGTGGTGTCAGGTCGAGATCGGTGTCTTCGGCCTGCGTGTGGCGATGGCCGATCGCGATCAGATCGCCATCGCGCAGGCGTGTGCGTATGCCGACGGGGGTGAATGGCAGGAAGCTGCCGCGATTCTGGACGAGGTGCGTGGTGACGATGTCGCCGATTTCGCCCGGATCGCCCTGTTCTACCGGACCGGGCGCTGGCCCGATGTCCTCACCGCGCGGGCCGCGAAAACAGTCCTCGAGGATGGTCTGCTCGATATCGCCGCCGAACTGATGGCGGCCAGCGCGCTGGCGCATCTCGGCAGGTTCGGGGAGGCGTTGCCGCGGGCTCAGCGGATCGTGGAGGACAGTCAGTCCGGGAGCCTGTCCTACATCTGGGCCGATGCCCACTATCTGCTCGGCATGATCCTGCGGCACAACGGCGATCACGACGCGGCCGACAAGATCCTCAAAGGCCTGCAGGGATCGGGTCTGTGGCCCAGTCGAGCCGACTGGCAACAGGCGGTGCGGGACAAGAACTTCCGTTTGGAGGTCACCACTCCGGCGGTGATCGCCTCCCGCACCGATATCTGGGATCCCAAATCTGGTGACGATCCCGCCGAGGTGGCGGCGAGCGCGGCCAAGGCCGAACGCGACGAACTGCTCGAAGAGGCATCCAACCTGCTGCAATCGCAGATCGGCATGGACTCGGTCAAAGAGCAGGTGGACCGGCTGAAATCCGGTGTGCTGATGGACCAGGTCCGGGCCAAGCGCGGTCTCGCGGTCGATTCCCGGTCCAACCACCTCATCTTCTCCGGGCCTCCCGGCACGGGTAAGACCACCATCGCCCGGGTTATCGCCAAGATTTTCGCCGGTCTCGGCGTGGTGGAGAACGCCGAGGTCATCGAGGCATCACGCAACGATATGGTCGGTACCCATCTCGGTCACACCGCGCCCAAAACCAATGCGCTGATCGACTCCGCGTTGGGCGGCGTGCTCTTCATCGACGAGGCATACACCCTGATCCAGGAGGGCCT
The DNA here is from genome assembly GCF_040609955.1 of Nocardia sp. NPDC004568. Taxonomy (NCBI): domain Bacteria; kingdom Bacillati; phylum Actinomycetota; class Actinomycetes; order Mycobacteriales; family Nocardiaceae; genus Nocardia; species Nocardia sp. NPDC004568. The sequence goes on along the minus strand of NZ_JBEXLL010000028.1, from coordinate 20,081 downwards.
GTCCGGTGGTGACGCCTTCGGCAAGGAAGCGGTCGATACGCTGCTGGCCCGGATGGAGAACGACCGGAGCAAGCTGGTCGTGATCATTGCCGGCTACGAGGCCGAGATCGATCGGTTCCTGCAGTCGAACGAAGGTCTGTCGTCGCGTTTCACCAAGCGCGTCCGGTTCCCGAGCTACGATCCGGACGAGCTCGTCCAGATCGCCGACCATATCGCCGGTAAGAAGGATTCGATCCTGTCGGATCAAGCTCGGGAGGTACTGCGCGACCGGTGCACGACGATGTCGGAGGAGAGCAGGAATGGCCGCCGCCTCATCGATCTCGCCGGTAACGGGCGGTTCGTTCGCAATGTCGTGGAGGCCGCGGAGGCGGAACGAGACTTCCGGTTCACCCGCGACAATGTGGATATCGCGGCGCTCACCGACGAAGAGCTGATGACCATCGACGCCTTCGATATCACCGCCGCGCTCCAGGGGTTGGCGCCCGTCGGAAAATAGCGCCCGCTACCACCCCGCCGACTGTTCCCAATTCTGGGGATTGGTCGGTTCGGGCGTGCGCGCTAGGTTGTGGCCGAGGTCGGCGGAAGGAACGTATACCGGTGGCACGCTTCCGGGTGGTGACCAAGCACCAGGTTTCGGGTTGGCGGTTTCTGCTACACCGGATCGAGCACGCCCTGGTCCGTCGCGACGCCTCGATGATCGACGATCCTTCCCGCGGCCGGTCCACCGCCCTTGCGGTCGGGGTCGCGCTGGCCTGCGTGGGCATCGCCGGAGCCGCGGTGCTGGCGTTCTTCAAACCGGCAAAGCCGGTGGGAGACTCGCCGATCCTCGCGGAGAAGGACAGCGGTGCGCTGTATGTCAAGCTCGGTGAACGCCTGCATCCCGCCCTCAACCTCACCTCCGCGCGGCTGATCGTGGGACAGCCGGCCAAGCCGGTGGAAGTATCGCAGTCCGAGCTCGCGAAGTATCCGCGTGGCCCGTGGGTCGGTATTCCCGGTGCGCCCGGGCAGATCAACGACGAGGCGGAGAAGGATTCCGAATGGACGGTCTGTGACACCGCCCGAACCGGTGCCGCGGCACCGGTCGATCAAGATACCGGCCTGCCCACACTGTCGCGTTCGGCGGTGCTCACCACCGCCATCGCCGGCCCGCTCACCGTCGACGACGATGCCGTTCACGAACTGAGCGGCCGTGAGGCCCGGCTGCTACGCGGTGAGGATGCGACCTGGCTCGTGTACTCCGATCCGGAACAGGGCGTGGTGCGCGCCGAGATCAATCTCGCCGATTCACCGGTGATGCTGGCCCTCGGGATCGACACCGGCGCCCAAGTGGCCGCCGCTTCGCCCGGGCTGCTGGGAGCGATACCCGAGGTCGCCCCGATCCGGGTCCCGGATGTCCCCGGCGCCGGTACGCCCACGACCCTGAAACCGGCACTCGATGCGGTGGTCGGGTCCATCGTCACGGTCGCGACGCCGAATCAACCGGCCATCTATTATCTGGTGTCCAATTCCGGGCTGGTACGTGTCAGCGGGGTGCTGGCGTCCATCGTGCGCAACGCGAACTCACATGGTGCGGTGGCTACGACAACGATCGGACCCGATGTGGCGGCCGCCAACCTACGTCCCGGTGATTGGCCGGGTACCGCGACTTATCCGGCCGAATCGGTCGAAATCCTCGATCCCATTCGCGACCTGATCACCTGCTATCACTGGGAGCGGACCGGCACCGATCCGGACGCGCACACCCGGTTGCTGTTCGGTCGGCAACTCCCGCTCACGAAAGAGGAGCAGGGCCGCACCGTCGGGTTGGTGACTGCCCCGTACTCGGGCGGCACGACCGCTGACTACGCTTATCTACCCCGCACGACCGGAAAATTCGTGCAGGTCACCGGCGCCGAACCCGGCTCGCCACTGCGTGAATCGCTGTTTTGGATATCCGACAGTGGTGTCCGCTATGGCATCGATGCGGACCTGAAGGCCGGCGGCGGGAAGGATCCGTCGCTCACGGCACTGGCGCTGCGTGACCCGGTCCCGGCGCCGTGGAGCATAGTCTCGCTCTTCGCCGTGGGCCCGGCGCTCTCGGTCGGCGACGCCATGATCCAACACGACGGGATCCCACCGAATATGACAGGTGCGCAGATGACGGGGAACAAATGACCGCGACGCGCCGTTTCGTCCGTCCGGCCCGGATGGTGCGCGGGCCCAAGGCTCCCGCTGTCACCGAGTTGCGGCTGCAGCCGCCGACCGAGCTGCCCCGGCCGGTGCCGATGTCCAAGATCAAGATGATCATGCCCGTGATCATGGTGTGCGCCATGGTCGGCATGATGGTGATGATGTTCTCCGGCGGCCGTGCCATGTCGCCGATGATGCTGATGTTCCCCATGATGATGATCGTGTCGATGTTCGGCATGCTCGGCGGCCAGCTGGGTGGTGGCGGCGGAACGAACAGCACCGCGGCGGGGTTGAACGAGGAACGCAAGGATTATCTGCGCTCGATCACCGATAACCGGAAAACGGTGCACGAGGCCGAAACCGAGCTCTACGACTATCTCTCCTACACCCATCCCGGGCCGGCCGGTCTGGGCCGCCTTGTCGGCGGTAAGCGGATGTGGGAGGTACAGGTTGCCAACCCGCAGTTCCTGCGCGTGCGGATGGGCCGGGGGCGGATCGCTAACCAGGTCCGGGTCATCGTCCCGGAGGCGGCGCCCACCTCGGACCTGGACCCCGTCGGCGTGGTGGAGCTGACTCGGTTCGCGAAGGCCTATTCGACCGTCGGCGGCATGCCGGTGGCGATCAATCTGTTGTCCGCGCCGCTGGTCGGCCTCGACGGTGACGCCGACGCGGTGGCAGGTCTGATCCGGGCCATGGTGGCCGAGATCGTCGTCCTGCACGGACCGGACCAGGTCGCGGTGGCGGCGGTGCTCAACAATCCGGACGACCCGCAGTGGGCCTGGTTGAAATGGCTGCCACATACCCAGCATCCCGCGGAAACCGACGCTGTCGGCTCGAGCCGTATGGTGTATCGGACGGTGGCCGAATTGCGGACGAAGGTACTCGCGGGGCTCAACCGCGGCCCGTTCTCCGCGAACAACGAGCCGGCGCTGGACAAATCGCATTACGTGCTGATCGTGGAATCCGGTGGTGCGAACACCGATCGCGACATCTCCGGTATCGACGGCTGCACCTGGCTGCGGCTCGGCGAGTCCGAGCAGTCGCTGCCACGGTCGCTGCGGTTCGCCGTTTCCGCGGACCGCACTCTCCAGGAACTCACCCCGCGCGGCAGCCGGTTGGTCGGCACTGCCGACAATATGTCGATCCCGCAGGTCACCGCGGTGGCGCGGACGCTGTCCCCCTATCGGCTGTCCAGCGTGGTGGAGGCGGTGGCCGCCGAGCAGGCCAGTGGTAGCACCTCGTGGGAAGACCTGGTCGGTATATCCGATCCGGGCAATATCCGGGTGGACCGGCAGTGGCCGGTGCGCCGCGACGCCGACCGCAACCGGCTGAACATCCCGTTCGGTCACGACCCGACCGGTCAGGTGGTGCACCTGGACATCAAGGAATCCGCCGAGGAGGGCATGGGCCCACACGGAATGTGCATCGGTGCCACGGGTTCCGGTAAATCGGAGTTCCTGCGCACCCTGGTGCTCTCCGCGGTCGCCGAGCATTCCCCCGACGTGCTGAACCTGCTGCTCGTCGACTTCAAGGGTGGTGCGACCTTCCTCGGTTTCGACCGGCTCTCCCATGTGACCGCGGTCGTCACCAACATGGAGGAGGAGGCCGATCTCGTCACCCGTATGGAAGACGTGATCAACGGCGAGATGGCCCGTCGTCAGCGCATCCTGCGCGACGCGGGCAACTTCGCCAGCGTCGCCGACTACGAGAAGGCGCGGGAGCAGGGTGCCCGGCTGGAGCCGTTGCCCACGCTGATGATCATTCTCGACGAGTTCGCCGAACTGCTGGAGCAGCATCCGAGCTTCTCGAAGCTGTTCGTCGCGATCGGCCGTCTGGGCCGCTCGCTGCGGATCCACCTGCTGCTGTCCTCACAGAAGGTGCCGGCCAACCGCATGGGTGAGCTGGAAGCGCATCTGTCCTACCGGATCGCGCTGCGCACCAATCAGACCAGCGACTCGCGTGATGCCATCGGCACCGCGGATGCGTACCACCTGCCGAAGAAGCCGGGTTCCGGGTATCTCCGGGTGGGCGCGGGCGATCTGCAGCGATTCCAAGCGGCTTATGTCGGTGGGCCGTATACCCCGCCTGCCCAGGCCTCCAGTTCCAGTGCGCAGCGCGCTCGCCGGCCCGGCGGCGGATACAAACCACCGCAACGGTTCACGGCCGCCTTTATCGCCGAAGCCCGGCCCGCGCCGGTGGCGGCGGCTGCTGTGCGCGAGCCCGAACCGGAGGAAACCGACAGCGAACCGGTGAGCGTGATGGAGACGGTGCTGCAGCAGTTCGCGCGGCACGGCCGCCCGGCCCACAAGATGTGGCTGCCGCCGCTGGGTGTTCCGCCCACGCTGGACAGGCTGACCGCCGCGGCCGAACCCGGCACGCTCGTGCTGCCGTGGGCGATCATCGACAGACCGCGCCAGCAGCGCCAGGACGTCTGGTCGGTGGATCTCTCGGGCGCGGGCGGCCATGTCGCGGTCGTGGGCGGCCCGCAGTCCGGTAAATCCACGGCGCTACAGACGCTCATCCTGTCGGCTGCGCTGACCCATACGCCGGAACAGGCGCAGTTCTACTGCTTCGACTTCTCCGGCGGCCTGTCCGCGATGCGCGCACTGCCGCATGTGGGCTCGGTGGCCTCCGCCCGCGATGTGGACCGGATCCGGCGGACCTTCGCCCTGATCCGCAATCTGATCTCATCGCGGCAGGCGCTGTTCGACCACCTGGGGATCGATTCCATGCGTGAATTCCGGCGGCGCCGGAACACTCCCGAGGGCTCGGCCGAATTGTCGTCCTACGGAGACGAGCACGGCGATGTTTTCGTCGTTGTGGACGGCTGGGACATCGGATTCGCCCTCAACGGCCCGTACTACGACGAGTACATGCCGACCATGGAGACCGTCGCGCTGCAGGGCCTCAATTACGGTGTACACCTGGTGATCAGCAGTTCCCGCTGGGCGGCGATCCGGCCCCAGCTCAAGGATCTGATCCAGACGCGCCTGGAAATGCGTCTCGGCGACCTCACCGATACCGTGTTCGGCGCCCACCGTGCCGTGGTGGCCGCGGTGCCGCCGAACCGTCCCGGCCGCTGTGTCTCGACCGACGCCCTCCATATGCTCACCGCGCTGCCCCGCCTCGACGGTAACGGTGAGGCGGAGACGGCGGCCGCGGGGCTGAGTGCGGCGATAACCCAGGTGAGCGCGACCTATGCGGGCAGGCAGGCGCCCGAGGTCCGGTTGCTGCCGGCCCAGGTGACGATGTCGCAGATCCTGGCCCGGGTTCCGCAGCCCACGAATTCTGCCGAACGCCTGGCGGTTCCGTTCGGTGTCCGCGAATCCGATCTGGGGCCGGCCGTCATCGACTTCGGCGTCTCCACTCATTTCGTGATCCTCGGGTCGACCGGTTGCGGAAAATCGACCGTACTGGGGGCGCTACTGGAATCCATCCGCACCCGGTTCACGAAGGACGAGGCCCGCGTGCTTCTTATCGATTACCGTCGCCAGCATATGGACGCGGTACCCGATGAGCAGTTGATCGGTTATCTGACCAGCGCCCGCGATGTAGTGGAAAATTTACCGTTCGTGGCGGAGAAAATTCGCGCGCGCCGGCCTCCGGATGGGGTGACCTCTCAGCAGCTCAAAGAGCGGTCCTGGTGGGGTGGGCCGGAGATCTTCGTGGTTGTGGACGACTACCATATGGTTGCCCAGCGCGGGCAGGTGAACCCGCTCGACTCGCTGCGCGAACTCATCGTCGATGGCCGCGACACCGGGTTCCACCTGATCGCTGCCCGCAATATCGCACAGGCGGACTCGGCCATGTACGACACCGTCCTGGGACAGGTGAAGAACCTGAACTCCTCGGGTTTGATCATGGATGGGACGAAGATGGACGGTATGCTCATCGGCGATGTGAAGCCCACCAAACAACCGGTGGGCCGGGGGATTCTGGTGGAGCCGCTGACCTCGACCAAGGATCTCGTGCAGTCCGCCTGGATCCCCGAGTGACCGCCGTCCGGTGGCCGTTCACCGGGACTCCCCATGAATGGGGATGGCTTAGCGTACATTATGTATTGCTCTGTTGCGACGACCGGCAACGGGCGCGGACGCTTATCGATCGGAGTTCTCGATGATCCCCTTCGAAGTCAACCCTGCGGAGCTTCCGGCGATCGGTGCCGCGGTGAATGCCCAGGGCGCCAGCCTGGCCTCCTTCCTGCAATCGGTGGCGCCCTATACGGTGCCGGAACCCTCGGTTGCCTGTGCGCCGGGGTTCTACATGACGGCAGGTCTCGGTGTCGTCGATGTCGTGATGAACGCTTACCTCGCGGCCTGCAATGCCGAAAGTGGTCTTTTCGGGTCCAGCCTCGGCCCCGTATCGGTGACCTTCGAGTCCACCGATGTTGCCGGCGGCGCGGGAGTGTCGGCGGTCGGCAATGGTGTTGCGAGCCGGGTGTTCGGCAGCTGATCGATAACCGGTTCGGAGCAGGGATGCTATGCCGTTTTTCGAATATTTCGCCCTGGAGCCGCTGCAGAATCGAGATCTGATCGATTCCGGGGCCGGTGCCGCACCACTGACCAATGCCGCACGCGCCTACTCGGCGATCGACAGCGCGCTCGAATCCACGGCTTCCAATACGGACGGCCTGATCAGAGACATGGGCGTCGCGTGGCCGCGTGGAGTGAGTTCCCAGCGTGCGCGGACCGCATTCGGCAAGCACAACGAGTGGGTACGTGTGCAGGCGGCGAACGCCTCGAAGATCGCCCAGCTGGCCGATCAGGGGGCGCAGCTGCACAACAGCGCCCTGGGGGCGATGCCGTCGCGGTTCGAAATCGAAGCGGCCATCGCGCAGTTGGCCGCGTCGGCTGCCTTGATGACAACATCCGGTACGGTCGCCTCCGCCGGAGCCGGGCCGGCCTCCGCCGCCGCCCTCTTGGTTTTCGGTGCGGCGAGTGCCTGGCACGCCATGGCCGAGATCGAGTACAACCGTCTCAAGCTGCAGGCCGCCGCGACCATGATGGGTTACGAAATCGGAGCACTGAGTCTGCTCGTCGATCTCGTCAGCGTGGCGGTCTCGTTCACGCCGCCTCCGCCTATCGTGCTACCGAGCGCCGGGTCGGTACCACCGGTGGGGCACGACGCGGTCGGACCGCTACAAGACCTGATCACCAAGGGGCCCGACAGCTCGTACTATCCCGGGAACGAGTCGACGACTACCGATGCCGGGCAGAACGGGACGGACGCGGGAAATTCGAATTCGGGTGGTTCCGATTCGGGCCCCGGCGGGGACGGGACCGACCCTGGACCGCCGGGCCCGGAACAGCAGTCGCTCGCCGATCCTCAGCAGGCGATCGGATCCGAATCCGGATCCTCCGGCTACGGTACGGAGTCGTCGTATTCGAGTCCCCTGTTGGGCGTTTCCTCGGAGTCCTCGACGCTGGCCGCCCTCGGTGGTGGTGGTGCGCTGGCCGGCTTCGGATTGGCCCGCGGGGGTATCGGTTCCATGGCCGGTGCGGCAACGGGTTTCCGGTTGCCGGGCAATTGGAACCCCGCCGCGGGTACCGCTTTCGGCGCATCCAATCCCGCCGCGTCGTCGGCCGCGTCGGCCCGCGGTGCGGCGCGGCGGGTCTCCGCGCCCACCGCGCGGATGCGGCGCCGCCGCCGGGAGGAGGAAAAGCGAACGGGGAAGGTCTTCACTCCGGGCGAGCAATTCGAGGTCCCGGAGCTCGAACGGCCGCCGGTGATCGGTGTCATCGAATACGAGGACGACGAACCCGATACCGAATTGCTCATGGACTCCTCACTCGTGGGAGTACTGGACCGGCTCGATGAAGAGAACGAGCCGGAGAATGGGTACAACGCCCGGTGAGTTGACCGGGTTCACTGAACATCGAAAGGGAGAACACCATGGCTAGCTCGGTAACACAGGCGAATCCCGACGACCTGGTCGCCATTGCCAAGAAGATGGACGGTCCGCTGCAGGGTCTGGAAACAAACCTGAAGCGGCTTACCGGCGTTCAGGGCATTCTGGAGGCCGCATTCAAGGGCAATGCCGGTCAGGCTGTATACAATGCGTTCGGTAACGTTCATTCCACCGGTTCCGGGGTCGCGCAATACATGGAAAGTGTCATGGCGCAGATTGTTTCGGCGAGTTCGAAGTTCGGCGAGGACGATCAGGCTGCTCGGCAAGCGATCCAGGGTATCCAGGGCAATATGGGAGAGGCCGCCGATGGGGTCTACAGCCCGGCCGCCGCAGACGGAGCATGGAACTCCGCTACACAGGAAAGCGTTGTGGGTCCGTCGAAGGCGAGGGTGGATTGGGTGGATACGCCCGCTAACCCCTGACCGAATCTTCCATCCTCCGACTTCTTTCTCAACATCAATTCGAAAGGCTCAATGCAATGAGCATGCCAATTTTTACCGACAGGGCCGAGATCGAAGCAGCTCTGACCCAGTCCAAGACTGTTGTTTCAGCGCTGCAGGACAGCTTGGGCGAGCTGTCCCGGATGCGGGACGAACTGATGGACAGTTTCCGGGGTTCGGGTGCCACGATCTACAAGGAAGTGGCCGATCAGCTGGGGGCGCGGCTCGATAGTTTCTCGGGCAGTATCACCGATCTCGACAAGGCAACGAACCACGCCGCGACGTTGATCGGTGATGCGGACACCGCAGTCGCCGGTATGTTCCAGAACCTCCTCTGAGGCGAGTGGTGGTTTGACCGAACATACGCCGGTGGGCACAACATCGGCGGAGGTGGAATCCGGCGATCCGGTATCGGTGGATCTGAACGTCGATGCCGCCCTTGTCCTGAAAGACATGGTCGGCATCGACACATATCCATTGGTCCTGGCGATCATGCCGAACGTCTACCGAATCTCCGACCGCGACCGAGTCCGGGCGGTGGTCGCGGAACAACTCGCCGCGGATGGAATCATCACCGATGGCGAGGTGGATCCGGTGGTCGCCGGTTGGCTCCGGTGCCTGAATCGTCCGGATACCGAGCTGGCCATCCGAGTGCTCGACAACGGCCGCGGTGGGGAAACTCCGACCATGCTGCGTGCCTCGCTGGTCCGCAGCGGGGAACAGCACGTTCTTGCCGTGCGCTGTGACGACGAGATCATCATCCAGTCGGTTTTCCACCAGGGCCGACAGCTGGATACGCTCACCGCGGTACTGGAATCGATCCTCGGTGACTACCCGGTCCTCGATTTCGACCCGTTCACCCGCGCCGACAGCGATCCCGTGGACGCCGAGCCGCCCGAGGACACGGACGGGGTGCGGGCGGGCCTGCGTGAACTGGGCGCCTCCCCGCGTACCGCGAACGTGCTCACCCGGGCTCTGGGCGAGATCGTCCGCCAGGCCGAGGTCCTCATGATGGAACACCGGGACGGCGGACCTGAAACACCCGACTTCACAATCTGTATGAACGTACTGGATACGTTTTCCGGGCGGTTCGTGATCACACCGAGCGTCACGTTGGACGGCCGGACCCGGTCGACCTTCCGGCCGGGCGACCACGCTGCCCTGCGTAGTGGTATCAACACTCTGGCCGAGTTGCTGCCCGGCCGTAGCTGGTTCGATATCGCACGTACCGGTTGACGTGCCAGTGCTGGATGAGAGGACGGTGAGATGAACCGGGCACCGACAACGAATGGCGACGCGACCTCCGCGCTCGCCAAAGGCGGTTACGACGCCTACTTCGCACAGCTCGACGCACACCCCGGTGGTGGAGCGGCCGCGGCCGCGAGTACTGCCGGTCCTCCTGAAATCTCATCGGCGGCGGTCGTGGCCGAGCCGACCACAGCACCGGAATCGGGGACCGATCACATGAGTTCGGCCGTACCGCATCCGCCGGTGCCCCGGCCGTCGGCCGAACCGCCACCGGCCGGTGCCCCGCAGGCCGCGGTGGTGCCGCCGCACCCCCCCGGACTCCCGCCCGAGGCGACCTCTGCGTACGACGGCGAACTCGCCGATCTGCGACAGCGCGCGGCAACCGCTCATCAGCAGGCCGCCATCGAGGAGCAGCAGGCCATCGCGCGCCGGCAGCAGCAGGGTGTCCACGGTGTAGAGGCGCCGTCTCCGTCCGGCGGAGCCCCGGCCGCACCGCCGGAAAACGGTGCGGCCGCGACGAGCGCATGGAACCCGCCGCCGGGGGCGGAAGCGCCTCCGCCGGCGCCGCCGTCGTATGCCGCGCCCACGCAATCCGCGCCTACGACCGGTTACTCCACCACCGCGGCCGGGTACGCCGCGCCACAGCCGTCCTATACCGGCTACTCCCCGGCCTCGGATGCTCAACCCGCGGCTACGCGTCAGACCGCCGACGCGTCCCGGGTGCCGGACCGGATACACCGCCCGGCCTATGACACCACCGGCCGTATCGAGGTGCTGCCGCCCGCCCTGGCCTCCGCGGAACTACTCGCCGAGATCGCGGCGGTACGCCAGGCGCACCTGCGCTCCAGTAAAGGCGTCCGTGGCGCGCTGAACAAGGTCGGTTTCAACCTGGGCCTCTCACCGGCCGAACAGGAGGCCGAGAACCGGCGCACACGCATCCGCAGGCAGCTCACCGCGCCATACCAGATCGCGGTGGTGAGCGTGAAGGGCGGCGTCGGCCGGACCACGACCGCTGCCGGGCTCGGATCCACCTTCGCCAAGCTGCGGCCGGACCGGGTGATCGCCATCGACGCGAACCCGGATTTCGGCGATCTGTCCAGCCGCACCACGCGCCACCAGTTCGGTCTCACCCTGCGTGACCTCGCGCAGGCCGGCGGTCGTCTGGATTCGTTCTCGGCCGTGCACTCCTACACGGCCGTCAATGCGGCCGACCTCGCTGTGGTGGCATCGCCCTGGAGTACGGACGCGGGGGAGGCGTTGACCGGGGCCGAGTATCAGGCCGGTGTGGAAATCCTGCGTCGCCATTACAATCTGCTCGTGGTCGACTGTGGAACCGGTGTGCTCGATTCGTCGACCAACACTGTGCTGCGTACCAGCGACGCGGTGGTGGTCGTGACACCCGCGACCGTCGGCGGGGTGACCGGTGCCGTCGCGACCCTGAACTGGTTGAGTTCGCACGGCTTCGACCATCTGATCGCGGCCTCCATGGTGGCCATCGTGCGGCAGCATCCCGTGAAGCCCACCGTGGACATCGAGGCCATCGAGAAGCTGTTCGCCTCCGCGCAACGGCCCACCGTTCAGATCCCGTTCGATCCCCATCTCGCCGAAGGCGGCGAGATCGATCTGCGCATGTTGGACAGGGAGACCGCGCTGGCCTTCGAGAACTTGGCGGCCGGCCTGGCCGACGATTTCCCCGGTTATGTCGCGGAGCCCTCCGGCGGCGACCTCGGAGGTATGCGGTGACGTCTGTGCAGACGGCGCCGACGGCCCCGTCCGGCGACGCCGCACCGGCGGAGGTGGCGCGGGCGCGGATCGCCGTCATGGTCGCCACCTACCAGGTGGATGTGGTCGTGCCGACCAAGTTCACCGTCGAGACCTTCATCGACGACCTCGTCGCGGTACTCGCCAACGCGATCGGTGACGAGGAGGTCGATTTCACTCCGCCGCACGGTCAGTGGAGCCTCGCGCGGCCGGGCGAGCCGCCTATTCCGCGCTGGCGCAGCCTCGGTGATCACGACATTGTCGACGGAACGGTGCTCATGCTGGCGCCGGTGGAGTCCTCGGAGGTCTTCACCCCGGTGGTCGAGGACATCACCGACGCGCTGGCGCTGATCAACGAACGCGAATTCGCCGAGTTCGATGCCGATACCGCCGCGATCGTGGGGCTGGGTGTCTTCGGTGCCGGATCGGTCGGGCTGGCGTCCATGCTGTCCTGGGCATGGACCGAGTCCGGTTCCCTGCTGTGGTGTGGCCTGCCCGCGCTGCTGCTCGGCGCGCTGTGCTGGACGGCGGCGGTGGCCATTCGCGGTAGCGGGGCGGCCCGCCGGATCTCGCTGGGTGCGGGACTGGCCGCGATCCCGCTGCTCTTCGCGGGTAGCGCCATGCTGGTTCCGCCCGCCTACGGCGAGCCCGGGCCGTTCGCGCCGGCCAATATCGTGGCCGGCGCGGTCGTCACCGCGGTGGCCGCCATGGCCATGATGCGGTTGACCGGCAGTGGTATCGCCACCCTGATGAGCATTGCCGTGCTCGGCATCGTGGTGACCGCTGTCGTGCTGCCGCTGGCCTACTTCGACCTGGTGACCCGGCAGGTAGCGGGTGCCGCGGTCTTCGTGGGGCTCATACTGCTCACCACGGCGCCACGGATCGCGGTGGTCATCGCCAAGATCCGGCCCCCGGACCTGCCCGACCCGGGCAACGAGGTGAACCCGGCGACCCTGACCGATATCTTCGACGCGGAAACCCACCGCGATGTGGAGCAGGACGCCGCGGACGCCGCGGCCGCGGAAGAGTCGCGGCGCACCGCGGAGGCGGGCATCGAGAGCCGGGCGCGGCTCGCGGTCACCAGCCTGCGGGGGCTCATCGTGGCCGTCTCCGGGTTGCTGTCGGTGGCCACGGTGATCTGCGCGGCGGTCAGCCCGGGCGGGATCCGGGAGATCGTGATGGCGGGTGCGGTGGCGGGAATTCTGGCCATGCGGTCGCGGTGGTACCCCGACCGAGTGCAGGCGATCGCCTTGGTGCTCGGCTCCGCGGTCACCGTGCTCGGTGTCGCGGCCGTACTCGTAACCGCGTACGAAACATCGTTCGCGCGGCTCGCCGTCGTGCTGGTGGTCGCGTTGATCGCATGCGGCGCGCTGGCCGCGGCGCTGCGCCTGCCCGGAAAGCGACTGACCCCGGTCACTCGCCGGATCACCGATCTCATCGAGTACGCGCTGATCCTCGTGGTGCCGGTGATCGCCATCTGGATCATGGGCGTGTACACCGCCATGCGAGGGATCTGATGGGCCTTCGTTCGAGCAGGGCAGCCGTGGCGGCCCTGGCCGCGGTGGTACTGGGCGCCGCGGCGGCCCCGGCGGCTGCCCTCGTACCGCCCGAGGTGGTCGTCGGCGTGGCACCGCCGGACGGCCCGCCTGCACCGGAAGTACCGACCAAGCAGGACAGCGGTTGCCTGGCGACCGGCGTTCTCAAGGACACAGATGTCTCCCGGACACCGCCCTCGGAACTGGCCTTGAACCTGGCCGACGCCCGAACCCTCAGCCGGGGTCTCGGAGTGACCGTCGCCGTCGTGGATACCGGCGTCTCTCCGCATCCGCGGCTGCCCAATGTGGTGGCCGGTGGTGACTACGTCGCGGCCGGTGGCGACGGCCTCCAGGATTGCGATGCGCACGGCACCTTGATCGCCGGGATAATCGGCGGTACGGCCGATCCCGCGGACGGCTTCACCGGCGTCGCGCCTGACGCGCGGATCATTTCCATCCGCTATCGATCCGCCGCGTTCCGAGTGGATCGCGGCATGGCCGATCAGCGGGAGCGGCTCGCGCTGGAAGTGCGCACTCTGTCGCGCGCGATCACCCACGCCGCGAATCTGGGCGCGGGTATCATCGCGGTCCCGCTGCCGATATGCCTGGCGGTGGATTCGGGCGTCGATCTGGGAGTCCTGGCCGAGGCGGTCGGCTACGCCGTGCACACCCGCGGATCACTCATCGTGGCCGGTGCCGGTAATGCCGAGACGATGGGTTGCTCCCAGAATCCGGGCTTCGATCCCGGGCGGCCCGGCGACCCGAGGAACTGGAAGTACGTCAAAACAGCTTCGCTTCCTGGGGTTTTCAGCGAGTCCGTGTTGACGGTGGGATACACGACCGCGTACGGAGGGGTCACCGATAAGTCCTTGATGGGTCCTTGGGTCTCCGTCGCCGCGCCCGGCACCGGCATCGAATCGCTGGGGCCTGGATCGACCGGACTGGTCAACGGCGTCGGGCCACCCGACAAACTCGGCCCCGTCGGTGGTTCCTCCTTCGCCGCGGCGTACACCGCCGGTGTCGCGGCGCTGGTGCGCTCGCGGTTTCCGAACGAGACCCCCGCGGAGATCACCGCCCGGCTGACCGCCAGCGCACACGCCCCGGCCCGCGGCATCGACAACACGGTGGGTGCGGGGGTGATCGATCCGGTCGCGGCGCTGAGCTACCGGGTGCCGCCCGAACCACCGGAGGGCCTGTTCCAGGCCGGGCCGCTCGAACTGCCGCCGCCGCCCCGGGCACCGGACGCCAAACCCGGTATCACCGCGGCGATCGTGATCACGGCGGCGGTGCTGATCGGCGCGGCGACAACCTACGGTGTGAACTCGTGGCGGAGGCAGCGGCAGTGACGATTACCGCGGAACGGGCCGTACGTGCCCCGGACCGCCGGGTCGCCGGGGTTGAACGCGGCCCGTTCGCAGTGGTGGCGATCGGAGGCAGTGTGGTGATGGCCGGATTGTCCGCGTATCTACCACTGTGGGGCGCCGCGTCGATCGTCGCCGGATTGCTGCTGATGGTCGTCGTCCGGATTCGGGGACGGACGCCCATGCGTTGGTTCATCGATTGGCTCGACTTCCGGACCGGCAGGTCGGGCCGGGCGGTGCTGCTCACCGCGCCGCTTCCGGTACGCGATATCGATGTCGCCGCCGGTCTGTGCGGAATCGCGGAGGACGGCGACGTGCTGGTCGCCATGATCCAGTTGGCGCCGAATCTCGACCTGCCGACGGTGATCGCCGAACAGACCATCTACACCGAGGACACCGTCTCGGTGGAGAGCCTGCTACCGATGCTCGACCATTACGGCATCGATATCGATATCGATATCGTGACCACCGGGCAACGGGTGCGGGCGGCCGGCAGCTACAGCATGCTCTACGACCAGCTGATCGGGTCCCATCCGGTAGTCGGGAACCGGCTGACCTGGCTGGTTCTCCGGCTGGATCAGGAACGCAATCTCCGGGCCCTGGCCAAACGCGGGCCCTGTGCGGTGGTGGCACCGCGCACCCTGGCCACGGCGGCGCACCGGATCGCCGGCCGGTTGCGTGAACGGGGCGTGTCGGCTCATCCGCTTCCGGCTGCGGCCCTGCTGGATGCGACCCGGCTGTTGCATTCCGGTGTCGAACTCGGTGATCTGACCGAACAGTGGGACCGTCTGAAGACCTCGGTGCCCGGGCGTTTCGTCACGAGTTTCGGAATCGACTGGACCGAGCTCGACGAGTCCGGTCTCGACGACTGCTGGACCTGGAACAGCGGGCGCACCACGCTCGTGGTCAGCCTTTCCGGAACCGACCGGCCCCGCGCCGTCGTCCGCTATATCGGCCCGGCCATGACCGACGCGCTGCCCGACTATCTGCGCCGGCTTCCCGGCCGTCAGTCGGTGGCGCTCCGTTCGACCCTGCCGACCGGAGTCTCGCTACGCGAGTTGACCCGGGACGAGCACACCGTCGACGAGGCGCCCGAAGAGCTGGGTGCGAGGCTCACCGTCCCGATCGGGCCCAACGGACAGATCCTGGGCGCGATCAGCGGCCAGACGCGCCATCAGCTGGCCATGCCACTCTTCGATCCCGCCCCCTACAACCCGCGTCGCCGCACGGTCGATGTCCAGGCGCTGCTGCCCGTCGCGCAGCAGCTGGTGCTGCGCGCGACCGTGGTCGGCGCCGATATCGAGGTCCACACCAGTCGGCCCCAGCGTTGGCAGCACCTGGTGAGCGCGGTCGGTGACGCACGATCGCTGCGGTTGGTCGAGGCGGGCGAAGAGGAGCCGGGCGTAGGCGCCACCATCTCGGTCTTCGACCAACTGCCGCCGCAGGCATCCGCGGCGCCGACCACCGTCTCGATCAGCGATCCGGGAAGCCCTCGCCGCGGTTCGGTGGATCTGTCGATCGAACAGGTCGGGGAGGCTCAGCTGGATGTACGGATCCCGATGCGCACGGTCCGGGTGAACCTGGTGGAACCACGGGGCGAGACCCGCTACCTCGATCACAGCGATCGGCCGCCGACGGTGGCCCCGCCGTACGGCAATTCCGAACGGACCGTCCCCGTGACCCGACCTCAGGGATATCCGGCCCGGTGAGTAGGACAGAGCAGGTAATCTCGATGACCGTGGTAGCGGATCCCGAATTTGACAATGGCAGATTCGACAACCCGGACGGCGCGCAAGAGCAGACACCACGGCAGGCCGCCGCGGCGATCTTCTCCAGCCGGCTGTCGGAACTGATCGCCGAATCTGTCGTGTCCACCGAAGACGGCTCGACCCGTGGGCTGACCTTGTATTCGCTTGCCCAGCACCTGGAACTGGCCTATCCGGATGTACCGGTTTCGCAGTCCGGTCTGTACCGGTTGATCCACGGTGACGCCATCCCGCGACTCGATCTGATCATCGCGCTGGCTCGGGTGTTCGATGTACCGCCCGAGTACTTCGTGACGGCAGAGAAGACTCGCTGAGCCGGGTCACGGCGGAGGTAGCCCGACCGGCCCACCGGGCCCGGCCGGGCTCCCAGTGGTGGGAATGATCGCCTTGCTGGTGGGTTCCCAGCCGATACCATTCCGGCTATGCCCGATGCGGATTCCGGAGACGTTTTTCTCCGCAATCGAGGTGCGATCCTGGATGCGCTTCTGGCGGATCCGGCTTTCGGGCTCGTGGGGGACACGCCCGACGCGTCCCCCGAACCCGAAGCGGAGCCGGCCCCCGTCCCGGCCGCTCCCGAAATCGCCTTCGACGAATCGTTACTCGCCCCGGCGCCCAGGGCGCGTGACGTGCCGGCTGATATCGACGAGACTCCACCGCCGGTGGGTGTGCGCTCGACCCCGGTCGAACCCGATTCCGGCCCGGCGGTCTCGCGGCCTCGTCGCTCGACGGCCGGGCCTTCGGCAAGCGAGCGGATCAACGCACTGCTCAGTGGGCAGATGCCCGACGCGCGGGACTCGTCGTTCGCATCGGACAATGCCGAGCGGGTGGCGGACCGATTGAACTCGACGGCTCCGCCCGAGGCCGAGGCCCGGCCGGCGAGCGCGCCCGAAGCCACTCGAGCCGACCGGCAGTCCCCGCAGGAAATGGCCCGCGAGGTCGCCGAGCAGCTGCGCAAACCGCGGGTCGCGCTGGCGGTCGCGGCGGTGGTCGCCCTGGTGATCGTGCTGCTGCTGGTGGTGACCGGGGGCAAGGAGGAGGCGAACACCACGCCGCTGGCCGTCACTGCGGCGCCGACCCAGCCGCTGCCCCAGACCACCGCGGAGGCCAGTAGCGGCACCATCGAACCGGAGTCGGCGGAGTCGAAGTGCCCGTCCGGCGGCACCGACGGTATGGACGCTTTCTCCGGCGAACCGGACAAGGCCTGGTCGTGCCCCCGTGCGTACAAGATCGACGGTCAGGTGCTGCGGATCGATCTGGGGAAGAAGTATCAGATCGATTCGATCGCCATTGTCCCCGGCTGGGATCATGTGGGCACCGACGGCACCGATCAGTGGACAAAATTCCGCACGGTCAGCCGTGTCTCCTACCAATTGAACGACGAAGACAAGACCACCTATACCCAGGAGACGCTGGACCAGCGGTCGCTGGTGGTGACGCAGCTCGAGCCGCCGATCGAAGCATCGGAGATCACGCTCACCGTCCTGAAATCCAGCGGCGACACATCGGCCAATACCGTGGCCATCTCCTCGATCGTGATTACCGGGCAGTGAGGCCGGTCATGGGAGACGGAGTGCGGCGATGACGGTGCGATGCCAGTACTGTGGGCATGCCGCGGCCGCCGGTATCTCGGCATGCGCGAATTGCGGCGCGCCGTTGCCCGGACTGCCGACCGGGCACGACGGGCCCGCGGCGCCGGCGGTGCATCACGCTGCGGCATCCGGTCATCCAGCCGAGATGAGCGGCTGGGCCGCGGCGCCGGGAAAGCACGGGCACCACAGCGCGCCCGGGACGGCCGCGCCGGAGCATCGGGACTCCGAACACCACGCGCACACGCGGCACCATCACGGTGTGCTCGGGTTCGTCCGATCCCATCTGGTCGACGAAGCGGAAACGGTTGTCCGGAAACATCATCCGAAATGGCAATGGCGCGCGGCCGGTGGTATCGCGGTGGCGGTGCTGCTGGTGCTCGCTTTCCTGATGGTGAAGTCCTGCACTCTGGCAGGCCCGCCGCTCACGGGCCCATCCGGCTTCGGGCCGGGCGGCCCGGCCGCGGCGACCGACGCGCTCTCCGCGCTACCCGCTCCGTTGCGGTCCGCCTCGTGTCGTCCCCACGACGAGACGGACGGTGTGCAGAGTTGTGTACTCGACGCCGGGAGCCCGTTGCTGATGGGTGAGATCACCGGGGGCCGGCAGCTGGCTTTCCAGGTGCAGACCGCCGCACCCGGTGCGCTGGCCCAGGCGATCGCGCAGTGGCGTGCGGCCGCCGGCACCGTCGTCACCGACGGTGAGGTGTTCGCGGCGATCAGTTCTTCCGCGGCGATCTGGTACGCCGATACGCAGTCGGGCCTACGGGTGGATACCGGCGCGTTCACCGACAGCGCCGGCGCGCGTACCTTTCTGGTCCGGTCCGGGTTGCTGCATCCGTAGCGCGGGCCGTCCGCGGGCCGTGTGGTGGCGAACGTCTCATCGGTGTGCCTACTTTCCGGCGCGCCGGATCCGGTGATGGTTACACGCGCGTAACGTACCGCTATACAACGGCACATTAGACGCGTAGAGTGCCAGGTGGAGTTAGTTCGAAACCGAAGCGGAAAGGCGCGGATTACGGTGACGACAATGCAGGACACAGTTTCGCCGATGCGATTCCGGATTGATCCGGACGAACTGGGGTCGGCGCGTTTCCGGACCGCGCTGTACCGCACGGCCGAAGCGCCGCCGGGGGAGTGGCGATTCACGCTCTACGCCGCGGGTGAGGGTGTTTCGCTGAGCCGGGTACTCCCGGTGCTGCACAGCCTCGGTGTCGAGGTCGTGGACGAACGGCCCTATCAGCTGGAATCCGACGGCGACCGCTCGGACTGGATCTACGATTTCCGCTTACGTGTGGTGTCGGCCGTACTACGCACCCAACTGGACCCCGAGCTGGAGGCAGACCTCGACCAGCCCGAAAGTCCCGGCGCCCAGGGGATCGCCCAGCGATTCACCGCGGCATTCGAAGCCATGTGGTTCGGTGTCGCCGAGGTCGACACACTCAACGAATTGATTCTGCGGGCCGGCCTGCACTGGCGTCAGGTCGTGGTGCTGCGTGCCTACGCGAAATATCTGAAGCAGGCCGGATTCTCCTACGGCGCCGCCGGTATCACCCGCGTGCTGCTGGCCAATCCGGAGATGTCCCGCGGTTTCGTGCGCCTGTTCGAGGCGTATTTCGATCCCGACGGCGACGCGGATTCGGCCGCGGGTATCGCGGAATGGCTGGAAGCCGAAATCGACGCGGTGGTCAGCCTGGATACCGACCGGGTGCTGCGTGCGGTGCTCGATGTGGTCACCGCGACCCTGCGCACGAACTATTTCCGCCGCGACGGCGAGGGCGAACCGCCCGCGCACCTTTCCCTGAAATTCGATCCGCAGTCCATCGCACTGCTGCCGCAGCCGCGGCCGAAGTACGAGATCTTCGTGTATTCGCCGCGGGTGGAGGGTGTGCATCTGCGGTTCGGTGCGGTGGCGCGTGGTGGTTTGCGGTGGTCTGATCGGTTGGAGGATTTCCGGACCGAGATCCTGGGTCTGGTGAAGGCCCAGGCGGTGAAGAACGCGGTGATCGTGCCGGTGGGTGCGAAGGGTGGTTTCGTGGTGAAACGCCCGCCGGCCGCCACCGGCGACGCCGCCGCCGACCGGCAGGCGCTGTTCGCCGAGGGCGTGTCCTGCTACCGGACCTTCATTTCCGGTCTGCTCGACCTGACCGACAATGTCGAACACGGCACCGGAACCGTGCTCCCGCCGGAGCGGGTGGTGCGTCGTGATGGTGACGACACCTATTTGGTGGTGGCGGCGGACAAGGGTACGGCGACGTTTTCCGATATCGCGAACGATGTCGCGGGTCGGTATGGGTTCTGGTTGGGGGA